>CAZVOS010000263.1:0-5080 GCA_964628845.1 uncultured Bacteroidales bacterium
AATGTACTCTCCTTTATGCTTAAAGAGAATATGAAATAGTTCTGTAAAATGATGGTCATCGAAGATGTCTTTGTCTGTTTCGTTCAGATAATTTCTAATAGAAGCATCATTTATTAATAAAAAATTTTTTCTAAATAATGTTCTTATACAGGGTATAGAAAGTAAAGTGTTTGCATGTGATGTATTCTCTTTAAACCCATAATCATTAATATAATAATTGAATGTATGTTTAACAGGTGATAAAACATAAAAGTTGAAGTTTTCCAATGTCATCAATGCCTGAAAAAGTAGAAAGCCCTTTTTCTGATTTCTGTAATCGGGGTGGATTATCCAACTGCTTACATTACAAAATTTCTGAATCTTCCCTTTAATAATACGCTGGCTTTGAATACCAGCTATAAAACCTGCATATTTAGTTCCATCAAGCAAAGCAAAACCGAAGATATCATTATTAAGTGTTTTACAAATAGGAGAGAACAATCTCTTCCATTGTGCCCTATCAATGTCATTATTGTTGAACAACTCCAGAAGTTCTATTATATTTTCAAAATCCTCGGAATATACTTTCTTAACTGTTAACATATTATCTATTTAAGTAGTTCATTATCAATTAAATCGAGTATTCTGCTGTCTTTTTGCATATCAAATTTTCGTGCAAAATATTGTTTCGAATTCTTTAATTTCTGAAAATCATTCACTGAATAAACCAGAGGATGAGAACCATCTGCTCTGCCTTCAGGGAACTCAATTTCCCTTAAGTCATCATTTATAACATTGGTTTTAAAGTGAGAATTCATTAATATAGTCTGATATATCATTTCATCAGGTGTCCACGAATATTTAAAAAATTTCTTTAGTTCAGGATTTTGTCTGTATGTTTTAAGCATATACTTAGCACAGTCGTATGTCAGTGTCCACCATGCCCAACCACCATAGGGTTCAAAACCACTGATGAATTTCTTTTTTTTACAATATATTTTGCTGAAAATTAATTCAATGCTTTCTGTTAATACTTTTTTTTGTTTTATGTAAGAGGGGAATTCGTATAAATATATTTTAAGTACTTTCCACAATGGTTTATCTATAAAACGACTTACAGGAAAATTATATATTTTTCCTTTTTTTGAAAATTTAATCCAATAAACTTCGTAACGATAATTTTCATTTCTTTTCCAGACTGTCTGTTTAAATTCATCTTCTGTAAGGTCGAGACGGTGGTACCTTATAAATTCTTTTCCATAATTTAAGGAAAGAAATTCTTTATATTTATTTAAGGGTTTTATAGGATAATCCTGACCACTCAAGGAAGTTAAATAATCAAACGACACATTGTTTATTAATAAAGTCTCTATGGCATTCATCACTGCATCGACTATGCCATATCTAAGAACTGTAGCACGTTCTCGTTTACAAAAAAACACATTATCTTTCCCTTTGAAAAAATCTTTTAATGATTTTAAAAAATCTTTATCTGCATTTCTACATATATGGATTACAAATACCGAGTCATTAACATTAAGTCTTTCGTACAATCGAAAAACCTGCTCTTTATTCCTGAATACAGCCAAAATATAAGCTAACCTCATTTACAAAGAATTTATTTTTTTTGGTATTTCAAGAACGATTTAATAAAAAACTTATTTTTTCGGTAAATACCCGCTTTTATATATTTCGAAAGTGGTGAATGTAAATATTTTTCATAAATCCATAAACCATGATATGCCGAGTTCAAACACAGATGAAGCCATTTATTGCATAAGAAATCTGTAAGTTTCTGATGAGGTAGATAATGACTTAAAGCATTGGCTTCTAACATATCCAATAATAGCTTTTCAATACTATTAATCTCTGTTCTGCTTAAATCGAAGCTGGCATAAAAGAACCTGAAATACAATTCATAATCAATAGCATCGGGATCTATTCCAATTTTCTTTAATTGATACTTAATCACATTTATCGAATTTCTGTCCTGAACATCTGAGTTAAGTACAGAAACATTATTCAAATGTTTTCTGACGCTTACTAAAACCTCATCAACATTGTATAATTTACCAATTTCAGATAATTTAACAAAGAAATAATAATCTTCCGAATGGATAAAATGCTTGTTAAATCTTAAATTTCTTTCGTTGATAAAATCTTTTCTGATAAAAGATGAGGGATGAACAAAATGATTTTGATATAATGTTCTAATACGTATATCATCAGTTTCTTTCTTATAAATGATGTTGAATCTTGTTTCAGAGTTTTCATAAAAGATTTCAACACCAGATGAGCATGCGGCATAATCGGGGTTTTCTTCCATAAAATTGAACTGTTTTTCAATTCTTGTCGGAAAACATATGTCGTCAGCATCAGCCCTGCAAATATATTTTCCAAGTGAAATGTCTATCCCTTTGTTTAGAGTTGCAATCAGTTTGATATTTTCTTCATTTCTTACAAGACGTATTCTTTTATCTTTAAAAGACTTGATGATATCTAAAGATTTATCTGTGGAACCATCATCAATAATCAGGAACTCAAAATCGCTGAATGACTGGTTAAGGACACTATCCATGGCCTGCTGAAGATATCTATCTGTATTATATACAGGCATAAGAACTGTTACAAGTGGGGTTGCCATAGAATAATTAAATAGTTTTGTAGTAAACAAAAATAGTATTAATTATCAAAATTACAATAAATATTTATTTACCATTTCTTTTTAAAATCGCCACGGGAAAAGTGCTTTTCGATGAAACAATACATAAGTATAAAAAAATACCTGCTTCCCATTTCTCTGATTTTAAGTTTCGAAATCCCATGTTTTCTGTTAGTCCATGAATTCGGTACAATGCTATACGAATATCCTCTTATGATGGCTTTAAGAGGGAGCTCTATTGTAAGATTGAAATGAGGCGAAAGAAATGGCTTAATCCCTTCAATAGTGTGTCTTTTATAAAGTTTGAAAGCATTGGTTGTATCGTTATATTTTATGCCCATAGTTAACCTTATAATATTATTCGCCATTCTGTTAATAATTTTTTTTACAAAAGGATAATCTATCAGTACACCACCTTCTGCAAAACGGCTTCCAAAAACGCAATCAACATTATTTTCAAGCATTGTTTTATAAAATTTAACAAGGTCGTAGGGCGAATCTGATAAATCAGCCATCATAATGGCAACACAGTCGCCATTAAATCGTTCTAAACCATATCTTATGGCATAACCAAAACCATTAGGACCAAGGTTGGTTACATATTTAAGTGTACTAATTTTTTTTACAAGCTTCTCTAAAACTGTTTCTGTACTATCTTTTGAATTGTCATTAATAACAAGAATTTCATGCTCAATATTAAATTCAATTAAAACCTTTACAAGGTTCTGGATTGTTTCTTCAATTGATTCTTCTTCATTATAAGCCGGAATTACTACACTTAGTTTCATCTTAATTGAATATTGAAATACATTTAAAAATAAAATCAAAATACATAGGATAATAGTATGTAAATGACTGATAAATATAATAAGTAAAAGGAAAGCAAAGATTTATTAGTAAAATAATTAAAGTGATGTATTTTAATTCAAATGCATTGTTTTTAAGGGTTTTTATACAAATGAGAGAAATAGGCATGAGGTAGGCAATACTTCTTGAAATGTCTATGACAGCAACAGATGTTAATAAGAAAATAAGAACACCAGAAAAAATAGCAATAAATGAATAATATAATTTTTTTTCTAATAAAAAATATAAACATATTAAAATCAGTCCCCAAAAACCAATTAGACTGTAAAAAAGACCAAACTGAATATATTTCCACAACCACCTGAATGTCTCCAAACTAGCCAAATCTCCTGTGGGCAAATGTAATTTGTAAAAATATGTGAGTAATAATCTAAATACTAAACAAATAATAAAAGTTAATATGAGATATTTTGAACTATCTCTGAAATTAAAAAATGTTTTAAATGTAATTGCTTTATCTTCATTATCCATGAATTTTATTGCCAGCCATATGATATAAAAAGCTAAAATTCCTCTTTCATCTGTAAAGAATAATGCTGTAGCTGCAGGAATCAATATGTATGGTCTATTTCTTCCCCAG
The DNA here is from genome assembly GCA_964628845.1 of uncultured Bacteroidales bacterium. GTDB lineage: Bacteria > Bacteroidota > Bacteroidia > Bacteroidales > PXBB01 > JAKIYU01. The sequence continues at coordinate 4,089 of CAZVOS010000263.1, forward strand.
ATACATAATAAAGTAAAAAAAAATGCATAGGTGTCAAAATCGCCTATAATATCAATATAATATGAACGTCCAAAATATGTGCAAGCCATGGCTGCTGTAAAGAAGAAAGTTATTTTATAATTTTTTACAATATTATATGTAATTAAAGTCCAAAATGTATAAATAAAAAAAGCTAAAACGAATTGTAATAAATAAATTTGTTTAGGCGATAAATTAAAAACTCTCATCAATACAGGAACGGTAAAACGAAAAACAATTTTTGCTTCATGTGAACTCGGTTCATATTGATGCATCGGATTAAGCAAATCACTTTTTTTTATTAGATTGGCTTCCCATTTAACATCATTATCTAGTTCATTAATACTTTCTTGAATAACTTCTATTTTGGGTTTTGCGAAGAAAATTCCAATAATAAGGCAAATGAGTATTATTAAAATTATTTTATAATAATGCTTTATTTTTAGATTTATTATCATTAAAAGTATTATAAAAACAGCAAATAATCTTTTACTTTTCGGCTATTATAAGAAATTGTTTTCCCAAAATTTTCCATATAAAAGGCATATATAAATATGTTTTAATGATAAGTTTGTTAATAGGTAAAAAGCTGTTGCTTCTGAAAGATAGGGGCAGAAAAGCCGGATATATTTTTAATATATTAAAACCTGCACCATACAAATGCTCAGCCACACTCAATTCTGTTAATATTAAATTATGATCAGCAAAATCGAAATATTCTTTATAGGCAAATTTAAAATTTAAACCAATAATAGCTATTTTCCCTTTATTTTTTAATATTTTATGAACTTTTTTTAAAAAATTTGAAACTTCTATATGATTATTGAGGTGTTCTAGAAAATTAGATACAAATACGGCATCAAAGTAATTTTCAGGTAAATCAGATTTTAAAAAGTCATTAGCAATTATTTTTATATTACTATTAGCATAATTTTTTAAAAATGATTCATTTAAAACCACTGCCCATTTTTCAG
>CAZVOS010000264.1:0-5079 GCA_964628845.1 uncultured Bacteroidales bacterium
AATGGCAGCCGCCCTTGTGGCTAAAAGACACGATATAAGGAATACAAAAATCAAGGAATCCTTGGCCAATTATATTAATGTAGAACATCGGCTCGAGTTTGTAGCTAAAATAAGAGGTGTAGATTATATCAATGATTCAAAAGCAACAAATATAAATGCCACATGGTATGCCCTCGAAAGTTTTAAGAATAAAATGATATGGATTGCAGGTGGTATTGATAAAGGGAATGATTATAAAAAGCTTATTCCATTAATTCGTGAAAAGGTAAAATATATAATATGTTTAGGTGTGGATAATACACATATTATTGAAGCTTTTAAAAACGAATTGGAATTTATATATGAAACCAACAAGATGACAGACGCTGTTGAATTGGCATATAAATTAAGTAGACCTGGCGACACTGTTTTATTATCGCCTGCATGTGCAAGCTTTGATTTATTTGTTAATTACGAAGACAGAGGAAATCAATTTAAAGATATTGTAAAAAACTTATAATAAAATATATTCATGACAGATTTAAATAAAACAATAAAAGGAGATAAAGGTATATGGGCAGTTGTTATTGCCTTGTCTATCTTTTCATTGCTTTCTGTTTTCAGTTCATCGGGAAGTACAGAATCGAGTATGAAAGATGTATTGAAACACTCGATGATTTTACTTTTTAGTTTTGCTATAATATATACCAGTCATTTGGTTTCTTATCGTATTTATTTTCGCTATGCAGGTTTAATTCTAATAATCGCCATCGTTCTGCTTATTATTACTATCATCTTTGGCGAAACAGTCAATCAAGCGACCCGAACTCTGCGAATTCCAATATTAAATATATCTTTTCAAACATCAGACTTTGCGAAAATTGCCTTATTCATTTATCTGGCTAAAATACTTTCTAAAAATCAAGATAATATAAAAGACTTTAAGAAGACATTTTTACCTTTAATGATACCAATAGCAATAATCTGTTTGCTTATATTAAAATCAAATCTTTCTACAACTTTATTTGTTTTTGCATCATCAATAACATTAATATTCATTGGGCGTGTAGATATAAAACAATTGCTATTAACAATTTCAATAGGTGTTATTTTTTTATTTTTTTTACTACAGATTGGTGCTGCATATCCTGAAATTTTGCCGCGTTTAAACACATGGAATGGCAGGTTTAAAGAATTTTTTGAAAAAGGAAAAGATGTTGATAAGAAAGTATTTAATCAAGAGAATATTTCTAAAATTGCTATAGCTGACGGAAAGCTTTTTGGTGTTATGCCAGGTAGAAGCAAACAAAGAAATTCATTAGCCAATGCTTCATCTGACTTTATTTACGCTATAATAGTTGAAGAATACGGACTTATTGGAGGTATTGTAATTATTTTATTATATCTTATATTATTTTATCGTTCAATAAGGATAGCTACAAAAACGACACTTTTTTTCGGAGGGCTTATGGTCTTTGGCTGTTCGTTTTTAATAGTCTTTCAGGCATTTATTATTATGGGTTATACCGTGGGGCTTCTCCCTGTTACGGGTTTGCCATTACCATTAATAAGTATGGGAGGTACATCTCTTTGGTTTACAGCATTGAATGTAGGGATAATACTGAGTGTAAGCAGGGAAATTGAAAGCACTTCTAAAGAAAACACTACAGATGCAACAGTATAAAAAAATAAAAATAATTATCAGTGGAGGAGGCACAGGTGGACATGTGTTTCCTGCTATTGCTATTGCCAATGCATTAATTAAAAAAATTAAAGATGCCGAAATACTTTTTGTAGGAGCAAAAGGAAAACTTGAGATGGAGAAAGTACCAGCAGCAGGGTATAAGATTATCGGACTTAATATTTCCGGACTTCAACGGCGACTCACCTATAAAAACCTTTCTTTCCCATTTAAACTCATCTGCAGTTTACTGAAGGCAAGAAAAATAATTAAAAATTTCAAGCCCGATATAGTCGTTGGTGTTGGTGGATACGCCAGTGGCCCTGTTCTAAGAATAGCATCCAATATGGGAATACCTACAGTTATTCAGGAACAAAATTCATATCCAGGTATTACCAATAAAATACTTGCTAATAAAGTGGATAAAATCTGTGTAGCTTATAAAGATATGGAGCGGTTTTTTCCTAAATCAAAAATTTACCTAACAGGCAATCCTATCCGTCAGGAAGTAATTGAAACAGAGGGGAAAAGGGAAAAAGCTTTTTCATTTTTCAATCTGAACAACGGGCTTAAAACAATACTAATTATTGGGGGTAGTTTAGGAGCAAGAACCATAAATGACAGTGTTATTAAACATCTTCCCCTGTTTGATAAACACAACTTACAACTGATATGGCAAACGGGCAAAGCATATTATGAGCAAGTGATTCCACTGGCACTGCAAAATAGAAATATACGGATTTTTGAATTTATTACACAAATGGATTTGGCTTATGCTGCTGCTGATATTATTGTATCCAGAGCGGGAGCTATAGCTGTTTCAGAAATATGTGCCATAAAAAAACCAGCAATACTTATACCATCACCATTCGTAACAGAAGATCATCAGACAAAAAATGCTATGGCTCTTGTTAATTATAATGCTGCTATACTTCTGAGCGATACAGAATCTGTAGAAAAACTGGGCTCTGTTATTATTGATTTGATAAATGATGATGATAAACAAAATAAGTTAATAAAAAATATTTCCGAACTGGCCTTCGATAATGCTGCTGACAATATTGCAGAATTAATAATCAATACCATTAAGTAAAGAATGAAGACATTTGAACATATAAATAATATATTTTTCATTGGTATTGGCGGCATTGGGATGAGTGCCCTTGCAAAACATTTTAAGAAGCTTGGAAAAGTTGTTATGGGATACGACCGTTCCCCATCAATTATTACTGAACAACTTAAAGACCTTGACATCCCTGTCATTTTTGAAGATGCCATTAATCTGTTGCCACAAAATATTGACCTTGTTATATACACACCAGCAATACCTAACGACCATAAACAATTAACATATTTAAGAGAAAAGCATTTTCCTATAAAGAAAAGAGCTGAGATACTTGGTATGATTTCACAAGACAAATATTGTATTGCTGTGGCAGGCACACACGGAAAAACAACGACATCGGCACTTATCAGTCATATACTCCACATAGCGAAATTTGATTTTATGTCATTCATGGGTGGTATCTCAAAAAACATAAATTCAAATTTTATTTCCAGTTCAAAAAACGACTTTATAGTTGTTGAAGCAGATGAATATGATAAATCATTCTTACAATTATACCCTGATATAGCAGTTGTTACTGCTATGGATGCCGACCATCTTGATATATACGGCACTCATAAAAAAATGATTGAAAGCTATAATGAATTTGTATCACACATAAAGAATGATGGAAAACTCATTTTAAAACATAATTTATTAAATAAAATAAGAACAAACAAAACTGACATTATAAGCTACAGTCTTGTTGATAATAGTTCTTTCAAATCAGAAAATATTAGAATTTCAAACGGCTCATATATTTTTGATGTGGTATGTCCTGACAATAAAAATATACCTGACCTTAAACTGAATATCGGAGGCAGGCATAACATCGAAAATGCAGTTGCTGCTATTGCTGTTAGTATTCAATTGGGTATAACTCACGATATTATCAAAAAATCACTTGAATCATTCAAAGGCGTATTAAGACGCTTCGACATCCGAATTAATCATGAAAAACTTATTTACATAGATGATTATGCACACCATCCTGAAGAACTTAAAATGCTTATACACTCGGTGAGGGAGTTTTTCAAAGGGAAAACCATTACAGGTGTATTCCAGCCTCATTTGTTTACACGAACAAGGGATTTTGCTGATGATTTTGCACAGGGCTTAGATTTGCTCGACGAGGTTATATTGCTCGAGATTTATCCTGCAAGAGAAAAGCCCATAGAAGGAATAACTTCATCGTACTTGCTTAACAAGATTAAGAATAATAAAAAAATGATTTGTTCAAAAAACAACGTGATAGAGGAATTACTAAAGAAAAAAACAGATATTATATTAACAATAGGAGCAGGAGATATTGATGCCTTAGTAGCTCCAATCACCAAAACTTTTAATAATATATTAAAATTTATTTAATTACTATGAATAAAAAATTTAAAAAGGTTTTAATGATAGGCATTTGGTTAATTTTTATTGCTATCATATCTTTTTTGATAGTTGTTGTACATAAAAGGCAAAAAAATCTTAAATGTAAAAACCTTATCATCAATCTGACTACAAATGAATCGAGAACATTTATTACAACTGAAGATATCAACAAATGTATTTTTGATTCAGTTGGTAATATAATTGGCAAGCCCATTAAAGAAATTAATTTATTAAAAATACATAAAATCGTTTCACAAATACCCTTTTTAAAGAACACAACGGTTTTTAAAACATTAAGTGGTGAAATAAAAATTGAAGTTTCGGAGCGTAAACCCATAGCACATGTATTCACTAAAAATAACGAAAGCTTTTATATTGACGACGAAGGAGTACTGATACCTACAAGCAAAACATATACATCAAATGTTATTACAGTATGCGGAGAGATTTATGAAACATATTCACCTTTGCTCGATTTAAATAATCCATCTTCAATTAATAATAATCCAATTTTATACAAGGTGTATGTAACAGCACTTTATATATCTGATGATGAATTTTGGGATGCGATGATAGACCAGATATACGTCAACAGAAGAGGAGAAATTGAGTTGATACCAAAACCAGGTAAGCATAATATACTTATTGGTAACATAGACAAACTTGAGAAGAAATTTGAAAGACTAATGGTTTTTTATGAGAAAGTTATTAAGAAAATAGGATGGGATGTTTACGAAACTATCAATTTAAAATTCGACAATCAAATAGTATGTACAACTAAAACAATATAAAATGGAAAATTCAGAAATATTTGTAGGTCTCGACCTAGGAACAACAAAAATAGCAGCCATAGTTGGCAAGCGTAACGAGCATGGTAAAATTGAAATACTTGGCTATGGGAAAGCCGAATCTATAGGTATCATGCGAGGAGTAG
>CAZVOS010000265.1:0-5078 GCA_964628845.1 uncultured Bacteroidales bacterium
CTTAACCCTTAACCCTTAACCCTTAACCCTTAACCTCAACCTTAACCTTAACCTTAACCTTAACCTTAACCTTAACCTCAACCCTCAACCCTTAACTGAGTTCAGATCTAAGATTATACATCAGAATAGAAAACAAACCGAAGAAATAAATACCCATAGACCTTTCTAAGAGGGATTCTGTTAGAAAGAAGAGTATGATGATTAAGATAAAACAACTGGCTTCGGGTATTTTAATAAGTTTTCGGAAAATAAAATAAAGGCATGCCAAAAAGAGGAGCAGTGCGAAAATGCCATAGTTTACAGCGATAGACAAATATTGGTTATGGGGGTTGAAATTAAGGGATGCACCCTGGTTCCACGATTTGCTGTTATAACAGTTGTTTAGGTGCTGTTGAAAGTTTCCACTGCCAGTGCCAGTAAGCCAATGTGTTTTAAAAACATCGTATGAACATTGCATAATCACAGTGCGTTGCGAAATGGTGTTGTTGTGATTTATGGTTTCTTTTTCGTACCATACAAGCTCTTTTAACCGGCTGTTGAGCGAAGGGACAATAAATGATACAGCCGTCATAAAAACAATTAAGACAGCACCTAAAATAAGCTTTCTAAAAAATGCCATCTTTTGAGTAAAAATAGCAAGCAGGAAAAAGAAGAATACTGTTATAAAAGCTATACGTACAGCAAGATATAAAGCACTGAGCAATAATAATACAGAAACGCACCTAAAAATAATTATTAATGTTCTGTTCTTAAAAGTATCCTGCTTGAATAAAATAAAAGTTGCAAACAGTGCAAAACAAGCATAATAAGTAGAATGTATGCCAGTGAGTTTTTCGAAATGATGCCTTAAAAGAAAGCTGCCGTTCTGGTAAGTTTCCGAAAAAAAAGGGAGACCTCTTACAGTAATTATTGTAAATGCATATATACATAAGATAGAAAGGGTGATAGAAAATATCAGAAGTGCAGTCTTATAATATCTAAAATGGGTAATTTTAATAAAAACGGGTATAAAAAAGAAAGCAGTAAAGAAAAACAATTTTTTTTCAAACTCAAATCGGGGAATGGACTGAAAACCTGAAAAAATAAATTCGAACAAATAAGGGATAAAAGGTAAAACAAAGACAAGATTATTTAAAATAAGCTTCCCTATCGGAATAGGTTTCTTTAACAGCAAAATAAGTGTTAAAAAAGAGAACAGAATGAATAATATATTGGCAAATTTGAAAGTGTATAAAGGGAATGCAAAGAGCATAAGGAAGACAATAGAAGTGGCGTGAAGCAGTATATCCCTATTGTTATTTTTCTGAGAAAAACATGCTGATTTTATCATCCACAAATTTTTTAAATTCTTCTCTGAACCTTTCGTCACTAAATGGTTTTATATTATTTTCGAAGTCTTCTTTTTTAAATTTCTTATCACTTTTATGAAAATCTTGTATGGTATTCACCATATCATCTACGGTTTTGTTCTGAAAAAATACACCCGTATTATCGTTGACAGTTTCTTTATATCCCCCTATATTAGGGATGATAACGGGAGTGCAATAGGATTGAGCTTCGACTATAGAGATGCCGAAGTCTTCGGTAGCAGCAGCAATAAAAGCTTTGGCGTGCGAGACTTTATTTCTTTTGGTGTCGTCGTCAATATAACCGAGATAAGACACATTAGGGGGGAGGTTTTTAAGGATTTTTCTTTTGAGAATGCCTTCGCCAGCTACTTCGAGTTTTAGTTCGGGCATCCTGCGGAAAGCTTCTACAATCATATCCACATTTTTATAGGTTACCAGTCGGGATACGGTTATATACACATCTCTTCTGTCGGTTATACATTCTTTTATTTGAATATTAACAGGAGGGTATATCACAGTGCTTTCACGTTTAAAAAATGTTTTAATTCTGTTACTTACAAAATTGGAGTTTGCAATAAAATAATCAACACGATGGCTTGTTTTCTGGTCCCACCACCTGAGTTTGCCGAAGAAATATTTAAGTATGGCTCTGGCAATTTTTGTGTTTACCGCTTTAAGGTATTCCTCTTTCAAATCCCATGCATAACGTGCAGGACTGTGACAATAAGATATATGTAGTTGTCCGGGTTTTCTTTTAACACCTTTTGCAACACATGATGAGGATGAAATGATGACATCATATTTGTCGAGATTAAGACTTTCAATAGCCGTTGGGAAGAGCGGGAAAAGGTTTCTGTATCTTTTTCTGGCAAAAGGAATGTGCTGGATAAAACTTGTGTGTGTGTGTTTCCCTTTTAAATATTTATCCCTGTCGTGCCTATCGAAGAAGTCGAACAAACAAAAAACATCAGCAGTGGGATAGCAGTCTAAGATTTCTCGCACCACCTTTTCGGCACCACCAGGTTGATTGAACCAATCATGTACCAATGCTATTTTAAGCTCATGCGTCTTCATCGGTTTTTAAAATTCATTTAATATGCTGCTCTATCAAATCAATTAGCAAATTTGCGGATGCCGTAAAATTATATTTATTTTTTAATATATTTATATCTTTTACAACTGCTTTGTAAATATTTATTTTGTTCAGTTTACTTAAAAAAGAATCTGTATCATCCTGCTTATAATAAAAAGGGAAATCTTCAAAAATATCCTTATACATAGCCCTATCAGGTAATAAAACAGGAACCCCTAAAGCGATTGCTTCAAGTACAGGAATACCAAAACCCTCATATTCAGAGGGGTATATTAAGGCCTCGGCATGTTTCATCAATGTATAATAAAAACGGTCGTCGGTATATCTGAAAATATGAAGGTACGGGTCATCCTGAAAATGAAGTTTTTTATATATCCCTGCATCATCTCCCACAGCTACAATATGATAGTTCATCTTTTTCAAATCCCCTAAGAGCTTGATAACAAATGAGCAATTTTTACGGGGATTATAAACACCGGTAAGGAAAATATATTTGAATTTGAATGGTCTTTGTGGCGCATAATCCATTTCAGGAATGCTGTTGAAAATAAGATTTATTTGAACAGGAGGGATATTGTATGTTGTAATAATTTCATTTTTAATACATTCAGAAACTGTAATGACAGCTCTAGCCCTTTTGCATAAACGGGGTATAAGAAATGAATACCATCTCTTAAACAGGGGATTAAACCAGTTTTTATCTTTGAGAAAAGCCAAATCGTGGATGGTAACGAACTGATTTTTATACAGTAAAGGGGCAGTGTTGCACAGATTAATAAGCAGGCCACCCTTGTGAAACCACATATAGAGGGGCAAAACAAACTGTTCCCAAAAGAAGCCCCCACGAAAAGCCGTTCTGGCAATATTTAAATCATGAGCATGCTTGCCATCACTTGGAGTAATTATTTGATAATGGATGTTTAATGTATGTAAAGCCCTGCATAAGCCGAGGGCATACTTTTGTACGCCAGTGGCTTTTTGAGATAAAAAACGACCGTTGATATAAACTTTAGGGTTGCTGGGCACGATTTAATTTTCTTTATGCACAAAGATATTTAATTTTTTTATTTATAAGAATTTTGTTCCAGATTGGGCTTAGGCAGTGGCTAAGCCCAACCCCAACCCTAAGCTGAATCCTAAGCAGAAAGGAGTTATGACATTATTTTTCAAAAAAGATTTCTCCCCACGTCAAGTGGGTCGAAATGACATTTGAAGTCATTTCGACCCTGATAAATATCGGGGGAGAAATCTAAAAAAATACTGCTCTCTTATTAAATATGGATAAAAGTTTTCCTTTATTACTTTTTAAGACAGTCTCAACCCCTAAACCGAACCCTAGTCATTAATGTTTTTAATTATTCAGCAAGATTTAAAATGAAATTTTTAGCGGGCTCTATGCAAAATTTGTTTTAATTTGCTAAAAATTAAAGGGATGAAGCCCAAACGCCGCTATATTATTTTTTTCTTGATATACAAGAACTTACAACTGAAATACAAACATTCGGTACTTGGATTTTTTTGGAGTTTGCTGCATCCATTTATGTATCTGCTTATCTTCTGGGCCATCTTTTCGACTGCCTTCCCCTCTATAGAGAACTATCCGCTGTATGTTCTCAGTGGCATGATTTTCTGGGTTTATTTTTCAAATACCACATCACAACTAAGTATCGTGTTTATAAAAAATGCCCACCTTATTAAATCGTATAATATATCAAAAACGATGTACCCCATCACGGAACTGGGAAGCGAATTGGTTAGTTTTTTACTGGGACTCATCCCCTTTATGATACTTATGTATTTTTTAGGAATGAAATTCACTCTCAATCTGCTATATCTTATTCCTGTAATTGTTTTATTCTCCATTTTTATATTTTCATTAGGTGTCATCTTAGGAACAATAAATGTTTTTCTGAGAGATGTGGGCATATTGTGGAATACCATCAATCCTGCACTGTTCTATTTGTCGCCTATAGCTTACTCATATCAGATAGTACCTGAGCAATTTAAGTTTATTGTTAAATACAATCCACTGTTTCATTTTTTTGAAATCATACGTGATGTTCTATATCTGGGTCAAGCTCCCTCGGAACATTATGTGGGACGGTGTTTACTTATAACATCAGTAAGCGTTATACTCGCTGTGTTTATTTACAGAAAAACCCGAAATGGTCTTATTTCAAATTTATAAAAAGAAATGCAACGTATAATTAAATTGACAGATGTATCGGTAAGTTACCTTCAAAACAGAAAGGGAACTCATTCTGTTAAAGACTTTATGCTTAAAGCATCTTTTATATCTCCTTTTCAGAAACATAAAGTACTGCATCATATTAATCTTGAAGTTTATAAAGGTGATGCCGTGGGTATTTTAGGTCCTAATGGTACAGGAAAAAGCACCTTGTTGCGCACTATAGCAGGTATATTAAAAGCTGATACCGGTAAAGTAGAAGTATGTGTACCCGTATCGCCTCTTCTGACACTGGGAGCAGGTATAGAGCTTGAACTCTCGGGTTACGAAAACATGAAGATAGCTCTTGCCCTTACGGGTAATTACAGCAAAGCAACACGTAAAGAGATGATTGAAAAGGTGAGTGATTTTGCTGAACTGACAAAAGAACAGCTTAAAATGCCAGCCA
>CAZVOS010000266.1:0-5069 GCA_964628845.1 uncultured Bacteroidales bacterium
GAAGATTTAAGGGAAGGGGGAAAGGTATTGGCCGATGAGACCAACAAAGCATTCGGTGCTGTATCTCCTCTTGCCGACTGGGCATTTTATATTCAGGCGGATGAAGTGGTGCATGAGCAATATCTTGATGTGATAAAAGCCAGTATGCTTAAATGGAAAGAACATAAAGAAGTTGAGGGCTTGCTGTTAAATTATAAGCACTTTTATGGGTCATACGATTATGTAGGAGATTCGAGACGCTGGTACAGAAAAGAAATCAGAATAATACGCAACAATAATAACATCCATTCTTTCAGAGATGCACAAGGATTCAGAATACAGAACAAATTACTTAAAGTTAAATCAACTGAAGCATATATGTATCATTATGGCTGGGTAAAACCCCCCGAAAAGCAACAAGACAAACAGAAATATTTTCACAAACTCTGGCATAATGACAACTGGCTTGAAGAAAACATTGCTGATGTGGACACATTTGATTATTCAAAAATAGATTCACTATCTTTGTATACTGGGACGCATCCCGAAGTGATGAAAGAACGTATAAAACAAAAGAACTGGACATTTAATTTTGCACCTGCTCAAAAAAAACTCTGCTTTAAAAATAAATGTCTGTATTTAATCGAAAAGACAACTGGCTATAGGATTGGGGAATATAAAAACTACAGACTTGTTTAAAACTGATTTCATAAATAATTCTATAATATTCAGACATCTAAGAAATGGGTATGGATACATTTTAATATTTATGCTATTCATAATTCTCATTTTATATTCTTTTTCAAAAACGAACACAGGATTAGGGGCTCATGACGCGGCATACTGGGCAGATGCTTCGGGCTATTATATTTATTTACCAGCTACTTTCATCTATGGGTATCATTCAAATAATTACCCTGATGGTATTGATGCAAAAATGGGTAATGGGTTTTGGATAGACAGAGACACTGATAAAATGATTTCGAAATACACTATGGGACTGGCCATAATCAGCATTCCTTTTTTCTTGATATTTCATATTCTTGCTTTAATTCTGGGTTTTCCAACAGATGGTTTTAGTGAAATATATTATTACATGCCCGCTGTAACAGGACCTTTCTTTTTGGTGTTGGCTGCATTTTTTCTATATAAATTTCTAAGATTTTATGTGCAAGCTGCACCTGCAATTATCTCAATAGGTATTATAATCTTTGGAACCAATATTTTATACTTTACAACAATTACTGCATACATGACACATGTTTATTCGTTTGCAGTTATTTCTTTCCTTCTTTTTTTCGTAAAAAAGTTTATTATGAGCGCATACAGCTCTTTAAAGTATCTTATATATATTGCAATTGCATTGGCATTAATTTTTTTGCTACGCCCTGTAAATCTTATTATTGCTCCCATTATTATATTTCTGGATATCAAGTCATTTAGCGATTTTAAAAAGCGTTTAAAACATATTTTCAGCTTAAAATTATTATTAATTTTTCTTCTTGTATTTATCTTATGTATATCGCCTCAATTTATATATTGGAAATTTATATCTGGTAGCTTCTTTTATTATAGTTATGGTGATGAGGGTTTTTATTATCTTAAAAATCCTAAAATATTAGAAGTCCTTTTTGCACCATTAAATGGGATGTTGCTTTATAATCCTGTAATATTATTCTTGATTGTATTTACACTTATTTCAATAATTAAGAAACAATCTAACAGTATTTTATTTTTTTTGGTTGTAGTTGCCTCTTTATATTTAATCTCTTCATGGGGTTGTTTTTTTTATGGCTGTGGTTATGGTTGTAGACCTTTTATTGAATTTCTAAGTTTATTTGCTTTGCCATTGGCTTTTTTTATAAATGGCTGTAGAAAGTGGTACACGCTTGCAACAACTTTATGTGTTCTGCTTTTTTGTGTTTATTTTAATATCAAAATGATTACAAAAGTTTTTAGTTATACACGTTGTTTTCTTGGTGATTTGTGGGAAAAGCCAGAATATATATTTGGCAACAGTAATCAAATGCATTTGTGGAACTGGCACGAATACGGCAATTATATTGACTGGGCTAAAATTTATCCATTATCAAAAGAGAAATACACTTGGATAAATAATTTTGAAACAGATTTTAAAGATTTTTTTGGCAATACAAATTCAAAATTATTACCTATTGATGATGCACCATCAGGAGAACATGTTACAACTACTATAAGTGAATTTTCGGATGGGTTTTATTATATCAAAACTCGTAAAATAAGCTACTATACAATTAATAAGATTGATGTTGATGCAGAGGTTTTGCTAAGTCCTACCGACAATGATGTTTTTTTGGTTTGTCAGCAAAGCAAAAATGGTTCAACAACTTTCTGGGCCAGCAAAGATATTACACATCTGGCTAAGACAGGTGCATGGCAAACTATTCATTTTTCATTTGAAGTCCCCTATATTGAAGAAGATGGACTTTACAGTGTATATTTTTGGTCACCTAAGAAACATAATGTTTTAATAGATAACATGGCAATTACTTTTCACTATTAAATGAAAAATTTGGCTGTGATTTTTTATAAAGTTTAACAAAATCATCTGATGATTTGAAGTATAAAGTATAGTTGCTTTCTATAGCATTATTAATCAATGAGTCGCATGGCTCACCCAGCAAATTATTTCCATAAATTAAGACATAATCAGCTTCTTTGCTTACCCCATTTTCGGAAGGCATGAGCCAAACACATGGATTGTAAGCTTTAAGATTGCCAAAGAAAAGTTCTGGTTTTTGTTTTGTATTCCAAATTAATGGAAAATACTTTTTTGATGCTTCATAATTATGTTGCATTATCACAGTTTTATCCACACCCACATAATTACATAAATGCCCCTGCATCCAATTTTGTGTTTTATCAACACTTATCAGGCATGCGTTTTCATCTATGTAATCATTTATTTTAATAAGTGTTTCAGCATTTTTATTTAACAATGCCATTCCCGAATAATAATAAAACAATTGTTTATGAAACATAAATAAGACAAGTGCAACAAAAATAATATTAATGAACTTAAATTGATTTAAACTGGCAAGCCCCAAGGTAAAAGAAATAAAAAACATAAAATTTAAACGTGAGGAAATGAATCCGCCCCCATTTGTTTCGTCAGGAAGGATAAGATACATAATTAGGATAAGCAAACTCAAATCGAACCAGAAAAAACGCATGATGTGCTTCGAATTAAGCTTTTCTTTTTCTTTAATAAATAAAAACACTGAATATGCCAAAGCAGTTGTAGTAAAAATTAAAAGTCCTAAAGTTAGAACATAACTGTATTTGAGTTCGTTTATGATTGAAAAAACCAAAATAGAGCGGATATTAAGAATCCAACTGAAAAGTTCTTTTGTCGAAAGTGTGACTGTATTTTGAGCTTCTGGCTGATAAATAATATATAAGAATGCAAGTATAACAGAGGGTAAAACTGAAGATATTAAGTATGTGCTGTTTTTAATAAAGGAGCTGTAGGGATTTTTGAAATAAAGTACACAAAGCAATTCATAGAGCCATAACAAAGCAATAAAAAGGCACCAAACAGCAAAGAGAATGGGGTGGCTGAAATATACTAGTAAAGAAAATAAGGCCAGAATGAGATAGTGATTCCATTTATTTTTCTTATAATTTTTTAGCCAGTAAGCCATTCCAAAAAACATAATGGGAAGACCTATCAAAAAGTTAAAAAAACCAAGGAAGAAGAAGAATGAATACGATAGCGGAAATGCAAAATAAGACAGCGTGATATTGCCTTTATTTGCTCTGATAAGATATCTGAATGATAATGGAAAGAAAACAAGATAAATTATAATAAATATCTTCTGTGTCCATAAGCCATTAAAGAAAGTAAAAAGGAAAAGCAATAACACATGACCTGTCCAGTTAGGCACTATGAGAGGGTTGAATATATAAAACTCCTTAACGGCTTCATTTTGCTTAAAGATGACTTCATAAATAAGTTTTGTATTGTACATATGTGCTGGGGCATCGAGCATGGCAAATACATTAGAACAGAGTACAGGCCATAGTGAAGCCAGAATAGCAATGAAAAAGAATATCTTCTCTATTTTATTAAAGATTTTATTATTAATCATATCTGCTCATTATATCTTCTCAATTATTTTTTTGCACACATCTATAGCTTTCTCTACGCCATTTAAGTCGCTTCCACCAGCAGTAGCAAAAAAGGGCTGGCCTCCTCCCCCACCTTTAATTTCTTTGGCAATCTCGCGGATGATAGTTCCTGCATTTAGGGCTTTGTTCTTTACTAAGTCTTCAGTAATCATCAAGCTCAGATTAACTTTATCGGCTGTTTTACTAGCAAAGAGGGCAATAAAGTTTTTATGCTCAGTTTTAAGAGAAAAGCTCAGGTCTTTAATGCCCTGCATATCCATATTGAGTATTTTTGCTACAAAGTTGATATTATTAATTTCTTGAATATCTTTAAGAATCTCATTTTTAATAGTATTAAGCTGAGCTTTTTTAAACTGTTCAAGTTCTTTTTTCAAGAGGATATTTTCATCTAACAAATTTTCAATAGCTTTTTTGATATCGATAGGATTTTTAAGTAAATCGGACAAATCCCTCTGATAAGAAATAAAGCTATTCACATAATTAATGGCATGGACACCCGTAACAGCTTCAATACGTCTTGTACCTGCAGCTATAGCCGATTCGGATACTATTTTAAACAATCCAATCTGAGCTGTGGCATTCACATGAGTACCTCCGCAGAGTTCGGCGGAGAACTCTCTGTCGAAGACAACCACACGGACATTATCGGTGTATTTTTCGCCAAAAAGAGCCACCGCCCCCATATTGATAGCTTCTTTGTAAGGAATATGCCTGATATCATCAATAGGAATGTTCTGAATGATTTTAGCATTGACAATATCTTCCACTCTTCTAATTTCCTCATCGCTCATCCTTGAATAATGCGAAAAATCGAAACGCAAACGCGAGGGTTCAACCAAAGAACCTTTCTGTTCCACATGTTTGCCAAGAACTTCTTTAAGTGCAGCATGCATCAAGTGCGTAGCAGAATGATTGGAAGC
>CAZVOS010000267.1:0-5055 GCA_964628845.1 uncultured Bacteroidales bacterium
AAAAATATTATTTTTCATTAAGTTTTTCACTGATATCTTCAAAAATATATGTGGCTGTTCTTTCAGAGGCACCAGCCCCCCCTAATTTAAGCTTCAGCTCATCGTAATGGGCTAATATGGCCTTGCGTTGAGGTGTATTGTTTGAAATATATTCAAACTCCTTTTGAATCCTTTTGATGTTTAAGTCTTTCTGTATAAGCTCTGTTACCACATTTTTATCCATGATTAAATTAACAAGAGAGATGTATTTTAGTTTGATAAGGTTTTTAGCAATGATGTACGAAAAAAAGTTGGCATTATAACATACCACCTGAGGTACATCAAAGAGGGCTGTTTCGAGAGTGGCCGTACCGGAAGTAACCAAAGCAGCATGGGCATTATTAAGTACATTATAAGTATCGTTAAGCACAATAGTGACTTTATAATCCTTGCATAAATTATTATATACTTCAATATCAATGGTGCCGACAGCACATACCACAAACTGAAAATCGGTATAGCCATCTGTGCTTTTTAACATGACGTTTAATATTTTCTTTATCTCCTGCAAGCGGCTTCCTGGCAATAATGCCACAAGAGGTCTGTTATCCAGCAGGTATTTATTTTTGAAATCCTCTTTTGAAGTACATCTTTCATCATTTTTCACAGCATCGAGGAGGGGATGCCCAACAAAGGTCACATCATAGCCAAAACGTGCATAAAAATCTTTTTCGAAGGGTAAAATCACAAACATTTTGTGCACCACCTTTCTGATGAGCTTTACACGCGACGATTTCCATGCCCATACCTGCGGGGATATATAATAATAAACTGTGATGTTGTTTTTATTAGCAAACTTGGCTATTTCGAGGTTAAAGCCAGGGTAATCAACAAGAATGAGTGCATCTGGCTTATATTGCAAGATATCTTTCTGACAAAATTTAATGTTTTTTAAGATGGTTCTGATGTTGCTAAGCACCTCAATAAAACCCATAAAAGCCAAATCCCTGTAATGTTTTACAAGCACAGCACCCTGATTTCTCATCCTGTCGCCACCCCAGCATCTGAATTGTGCTTCTTCATCCATTTTTTTGATGGCGCACATCAGATTTGACGCATGTAAATCGCCCGATGCTTCACCGGCAATAATGTAATATCGCATAATCAGCCGGGTTTGATGATAATAAAAAACACAAAGAGTATGGTAACAAGCAGCAACCCTTTACCCATCTTATATTTTTTCATATTGACCATAAAAATGCGGAATAAAATCACATTAAAAATCAAACTCATCATCATGGCTGGCTTTGAATTATACATATCAAAATCAGTATTGCCAAGCAAGTATTTCTGAACATAGGTTACACCTATTGCGATAAGCAAAGGCAAAATACAACCCATGATGACTCCCATAAGAAAATAATCTTTCTTAAACATGATTTTCGAGATTTTTTAAAGTATGCAGTTGTTCGTGTTTGGTATAATCGAGTGTTACAGGCACCACACTGATATAGTTATTATCAAGCGCCCAGAGGTCTGTATCTTTACTTTCTTCTTTTTTATGAAATGTGCCTGTGAGCCAGTAATACTTATGATTATGGGGGTCTGTTCTTTCCTTAAACTCCTCAATCCACTGTCCTTTCGACTGGCGGCACACTTTGATGCCTTTTATTTCGGAAGCAGCTACCGATGGGATATTTACATTTAGGCAACAGCCCTTTTCGTAATTACTACTCAGCACATCCTGAATTATTTTCTTAATATACGGTGTACCTGCCTCAAAATCGGCATTATACGAAAAATCGAGCAATGAAAAGCCGATGGACGTAATATCTGCCAGAGCCCCTTCGATGGCAGCAGCCATGGTTCCCGAATAGATAATGTTAACAGATGAGTTGGCGCCATGATTGATACCCGATACAATAAGTGTCGGCTTTTCATCAAGCAAGTTGTTTATAGCTAATTTTACACAATCCACCGGAGTCCCTGTACAAGCATATTCTGTTATGTTTTCTGTCTCCAGTATTTTTCTTAATCTTATGGGTTGTGTCAGTGTAACCGCATGTCCCATACCTGAGTGCGAAATTTCTGGTGCCACCACCACCACACGTGCCAGGTCTTTCACAATATTAATAAGTGTTCTTATTCCCGGGGCATTGATACCATCATCATTGGTAACTAAAACTAAAGCTCTTTTATTCATATATCAGTTCTGATTCAAATCCTTCTTATCTATTATTTAAATGTATTATTTTCAAAAACAAAGATAGTTATTTCTTTTCTTCTTCTATAAGGTCTTTTTCATTTTCAATATCAATAACACCCCCAGATACAATAAATTTCATCACCTCCGACGAAGGCAAATCAATGGTTCTGACATTGGCAGCAGGCACTATAAACATATTGCCGGAAAAATTATACGAATGGGGCAGATACACCGCCACCATGCCTTTGCCAATACCCAATTTATCAAGGTCGTCTTTGGTAAGAAATCCCATCTTATATATCTCGGCTTCCATATTCATTTTAACAATTACAGGCACATTAAACTTCTTCTTTGTGCCAACAAAAGCTGAAAGCAAATCGGTTATTGATTCATAAATGGTTTTTATTAAAGGCACCCTATCCACTAATTTCTTGAAATATTTAAACAATGGTTTGGCTATAATGGTATTGCCAAGATACCCAAACACTGCCACACCAAAAAATATAATTATAAATCCCAGACCAGGAATTTTGAATGGGAGTAAGCCGTCAATAACAATAAAAATTCTGTAAATAATATACAGGATAACAAATACAGGGCCCAGATATAAAAGCCCCTGCAAAAAATAGCTCAATATACGTTTCAGTACTTTTTTCATATCTCTTTTTATTTCGGGCATATCATTTTTTAAAGCCATATTTGTTGTTTTTTAAATTAATTCAGTGTTGTGTGAAAAAAATTTAAGAAATTATGGTTTCTTAACATATAAATTCTGAAGCAAATATAATTTTTATTAATGGAAAACGGCTTATATATTTTTATCGGACATTAATGAATTTTTAAGTAGGTTTGTATAAAAAAAATTGTTTTTATGAACTTCAACCACCCAAAACAGCTACTCTTTGTTTTGATAGTGGTTCTTCTTATATTATTTGCAGCTACAGGCATTTATCTTTCGCGTGTTCATTATACAGGTGATTTTTATTTTAAAATGATAACGCAAAAACCTCATACTGAAAACTTTTCATTTGCTGCTCTTACCCCACTCCATCATGAACAGCCCTTTTATCCGCTTGGAGAAGGACTTTATAATCTTTCTGGCTACTACCAAAACATATGTATTAAATCTGATACAGCCATAATCTCACAACTCACTGCTGAAGATTCTCTTTACATAAAGATAGGCAATAACCCTTACAAAATTTCTTTTGATGAAATCAAGAAAAACTGGGTAAGTACTGTAGACAAAGCAACTATCTGCTACAGATTGCCCTTTGATTTACAGAATATTAATTTACTGACAAAACTAAATGCAGCAATTTCTCACTCAGGGTTTTCACCCATAGCTGTTGTCAGTTATTTTATCCTACTGCTCATTATGGCTGTTGCTTACTTATTGTTTCTGTGTTTTAAATCAATCATTAATGACTTTTCACAAAGAATATCCATTATAAGTATCACTATTTTTTCGGGTGTTTTATCAGTTATTTACTTTTTTGTCTTCATTTCATTTTTAAATCCCACTGACACTGTTCACTTAAGTGGCGACAGTTGGGAATACCAGGTGATGGGGGTCAATATGGCTGAGGGGCATGGCATACAACGTTTGTCCATGCTTGAAAGCTACAGCACCTATAGGTTTGATGCGAAAAATATTGATTCGGAATCCTTTGAGGATTTACATAAAACTCCATATTATGAAATTAACACATACCGAACACCTGCCTATCCCATATTTCTTGGACTTGTTTATAAAGTTTTTGGAATACATCCTTCTGTTGTAAAAATAATACAACTATTACTTCTGTGTTTTGTGGCTGCTTTTTCATCTTTACTCTTTTATTATCTCTGGCAATTTAAGGGCTTTTGTGCAGGGCTGGCAGGTGGTTTTATCTTTCTTTTAAGCTATTATCAGATGGCACACGAAATTATGACAGAAACACTGCTTGTTTTTTTTAGTTTTATTATAGTGAGTTTCTGTGTTCTGTATGAGCATAAAAAAAATTACCTCTTGAGTATGCTTATAGGTCTGTTGTTAGGAATGGCATTGCTGGTAAAAGGGATGCTTGTTTTTGTAGTTATTTTTTATCTGTTTTTCTTGTTTCTGCAATTTATCAGATATAAAGAGAAAAGAATAAGAAAAAACATCCTATTACTTTTTGCTTCATTTGTTCTATGCTTACTGCCCTGGAGTATATATGCCAGTTATATCAATAAATTTCTCCTAATAGAACCCATTTCTAAAGAGCAAATCATCACCGCCACAACAAGTGTTGAAAATATTTTTGAAAACACTGTTTTAAATAAAGACAATATCATTAAAGTGACTGAAGACATTACAGAAATATACTACACCAACAAATACTGGGACAAAAAACGTTATCTTTTTGTTAAAGACTTCATTAATAAGTATCCCAATACAGTAAAACAAACTTATGCTCAACTTATTGATTTTGTAAAAAAAGAAATGAATCAGTTTTATAAGGGGCATTTAAATTACATATCTATCCCTTACTTCAATAATCAGTATTTATATATGAATATTCGAGGGTTCACGCTTCTAAGCACACAAACCCGTAGTTTACTTCTTGAATCGAACAATGAGCATTGTACAGATGGGGGCTGGCATAAGGAAGCAAGGCACGACAACTACTACTACAAAACCGACAATTCAAAAGCATCTTCATGGGTACGCATTTTTAAATTTTATTATAATAATCCCAAACTCATCATTAAGATTATCCCCGCAAAATTTTACACAGGTTTTAAGAACTTCTTTTTCATTCAAATCTTTTTGCTCCTTATACTGCTGTCGCATATTAAAAATTCAAAAATCGTTTTGCTAACTGCTTTTCTCATAGCTATTCCGG
>CAZVOS010000268.1:0-5044 GCA_964628845.1 uncultured Bacteroidales bacterium
AATTAATCGGGGTCAAATAAGTATGAGTGTATTATTATTTGTTGGATTTCAGTTCGATAAATGGTATTTTCAGTTGTTATTATATCTGTTTGATTTGAAAAGAAGCTATAGCAAGAATTATTCGACTCTGAATATCAAGATTGATACTGATAATGTTGAGCTTAGCAAATCAATGCATAAAATGATATTTATAGATAAAGATACGAATGAATTTGTAAAATCTTTATACGAACAATTTAAAAATAACAATAATTTACGCAGCCAAATAAGTAACCAAAAAGACAAAATTTAAAATAACAACATGAGTTTAAATTATAGATATCCAGGTGCAAATTCGTTCGAAAAAAAAGACAGTCGAATATTTTTTGGCAGGGATACAGATATAAAAAACCTATACGAATCATTTTTTTTTCAAAAACACATTATTCTTCATAGCCGTTCCGGGCTGGGAAAAAGTTCGCTTGTTAATGCCGGACTGATGCCCCTTTTTGATATTAAAAAAGATTTAGGTCTTCCATTTAGGTTCCATATTTATAATAAGGATAACAAGGATACCCTTAAAAATAAACTGATAAATATTATCAATAGTTATATTAAAAATTTGGGCGTAAACACTAGGGGAGAAGAAAAAAACAAAGAAACACATTATAAAGCACTTGAGAAATTAATAAAATACGAAAACACGCTTTGGTATGCTGTAAAAAAATTGCAAATCCACTGTATGAAAGAGGAAGAAAATAGTAAGGAAGCAGATAACAAAGAATCACAAATAAACATTTTTTTCTGTTTCGATCAATTTGAAGAAATTCTTTCGTACCCACCAAAAGAAAGATATGATTTTAAAAAAGAACTATCTGAACTATTGTTTACACCAATACCTTTTCATATAAAAAAAGATATTTATGAAATGATGAAAAGTCAGGAAGCCGGCAAAGAAGATGTATTTTCAGCATCAGAATTATCGTTTCTTTTTAAAGAGTCTAATATACGGTTTTTATTTATTATGCGCTCCGAAAGACTGAGCGAGATGGACAATTTTGCTGATTATTTCCCAGAAATATTAAAATATTTGTATGAACTTAAACCACTTACCGAAAGCCAGTGTAGCGATGCAATAGTTAAACCCGCTGTACTTAAAAATGATGAAGCAGATATTGATATTAATTCGCCGCCTTTTAATTATACCAAGGAAGCCGTTACTCATATTATTGAAGGCTTAAGTGTCAATGGCAAAGCTATTGAAACAAACCAGTTGCAATGGGTACTCAGACATTGCGAAAATATAATAAGAGTAAAATTTAAAGAATCAGGAAAAGAAACGTTTTTAATAATAGAAAAAAATGACATCGGACCTATTGTTAATATTATAGAGAATTCACTCAATAATATATTAAATGGTTTGGAAATATATAAACATGAGGTTGAAGTGATATTACAGGATAAGTTTATTTTTAATAATTCTAGAGTTCCTGTGCTGGCTGAAACATTACATGAAAAGCTTGAAAAAAATATTATTGATTATCTTCTCAACGAACGTATATTAAGAAAAGAAACATATTCGAGCGATATAGAATGTTATGAATTAAGTCATGATACTTTAGTTAAACCAATACGCGAAGCTCTTGAAAAACGCCTGAAAGAAGAAAAAAAAGCAGCTTTAGAACTCAAACAAAAGCAAGAATTACAAAATGCAAAAGAAAAAGCAGAACAATCGGAAAAAGCAGCTAAAAATCAAAGAAAATTGTTTATAATAACTTTCATTTTTTTATTGTTTTTTATAGGGCTTGCCATAGTTGCGTTTTATTTGAGGAAAGATGCTGTAATACAAAGGAAAAATGCAGTAAAAGAACAATTAAAAGCAGAAAGAAATCTTTCAAATTATAAAATATCTGAAATAAAACGAACATTACAACCATATAATTTACAAAAAAAATTTGGTTTTAAAGATATTTCTGATTCGATTAATGCATTTAATACGCTTTTCAGAGCAGCAAATATTGATATTAATAATAATGATGTGCAAAAAGGTTTTTCAGAGGATTTTAAAAAAAGCTATCCATTTTTTATTGATACATTAATAGTTATTAAAAAGACCAATATAGATACATCAACAAACGCAAATGACCAAAAAACATATAAAAATGAATTATGTAAATTAAAATGGGCAAAAATAATATTAAATAAATAAAAAAAACGTAATTCCCTGATACTATATCCAAAGGTTATAACTTTTTTATGAAAATATTAAAGCAAAAGAAAATGAAATATATAAAAATTATAAGTCTGATTTTATTTTTGAATTTAAATGTAGGGGGTCAGTTAGTCTTTGCTCAATGTGATAAGAATGCATATAATGATAACATAAAAAAGGGAGATAATTATTTAACCCAAAAACCACCCAATTATCAAGAAGCTATTAAGTCTTATATGTTAGCACTTTCATATTGTCAGGATAATGCAGAAGTAATAATTATAAAAATAAATAATTTAGTAAATACAATTGATGAGTTAAGGAAAGAAGCTGAAAGACAAAAGAAAAATGCCGAAGCATCACAAAAAACAGCAGAACAAGAAAAACAAAGAGCTAATAACGAGGCAGAAAAAGCCAAAGCTGCACAAAAAACAGCAGAAGAAGAAAAACAAAAAGCTAACGAGGAAGCAAAAAAAGCTGAAAAAGCACAAATAATAGCAGAAAAAGAAAAACAAAGAGCCGAAAATATTATTAACCAGCTTTATTTTTACGATAACAAATTTGCCCTTGCTGTTAAAAAGAATGGATTAGGTGAAAATATCTATGGCTATATCAATAAACAAGGCGACCCTGTAATAGAATTTATATACCAGCAAGCACAACCATTTGAAGAGGCAACAGGACTCGCTAAAGTTATGCGTGATTCTGTTTTCTATCTTATTGACACTACCGGTATTATCGAATATCGTTTATGTGAGGATTTAAATAAATTAAACAGAACGATTGATGTATTGGATTTAAGAAATAAAAACTTAGAAGTATTTCCAGAAAAAGTTTTTAACTGTCCTCAATTGAAAATATTATTACTTAATAATAATAATATAGCTGTTATTCCTTCAGAAATTAAAAATCTGACGAATTTAACAATATTAAATTTGGGATTTAATAAAATTGACATACTGCCCAACGACATTGGTAAGCTGATAAATTTAACAGAATTGGATTTGAGTAATAATCAACTCAGCATACTGCCCCCCGACATTAGCAAGCTGACAAATTTAACAACATTAAATTTGAGTTTTAATCAACTTAGCACATTGCCTCTTGTAATTGGCAAGTTGGAGAATTTAAAAATATTAGGTTTGAGATATAATTACTTAAACACATTGCCCCCTGAAATTGGCAATCTGACTAACTTAACAGTTTTAAATTTGGGCTGGAATCAACTCAGTGAACTTCCTGCTGAAATTGGTAGTTTGAAGAATTTAACAGAATTAAATTTGGATAAGAACAAACTCAGCACATTACCTACTGATATTGACAAACTGACGAAATTAAAATTATTGTATTTGTATGGTAATCAAATCATTAAACTACCCAAGGAAATTGAAAGTCTGACGCATTTAACGAGACTCAATTTAGAAGATAACGAACTTAAGGAACTACCAATAGAAATTGGAAAACTGACTCAATTAACGGAGCTTCATTTAAAAAGCAACAAACTCAATAAACTACCAAAGGAAATTGGAAACCTGACGTATTTAACGAGGCTTAATTTAGAAGACAACGAACTAAAGGAACTACCAATAGAAATTGGAAACCTTATCAATTTAACAGAGCTTGATTTACGGTCTAATAAAAAACTTACTGAACTGCCCAAAGAAATTGGAAATCTAACATATTTAACGAAGCTTTTTTTATGGAAAAATCAACTTCATGCACTACCCAAAGAAATCTGGGGCTTAAAAAATTTAACAGAATTTTGGTTATCAAATAACTTAATTCCAGCAGTGCCAAAAGAAATAGGAAACCTTACCAATTTAATTAAACTTAATTTATCTGCGAATCAACTTACCGAATTACCCAAAGAAATAGGAAATCTGACTCAATTAACGGAGTTATTGTTATCTGGCAATCAACTTACCGAACTACCCAAAGAAATAGGAAATATGATTCAATTAAAGGAACTTTGGTTATTGGACAACCAACTTGCCGAACTACCCAAAGAAATAGAAAATCTGTCTCAATTAAAAGAACTTTATTTATCAGGTAATAAACTCAATAAACTACCTAACGAAATCGGAAATTTGACGAATTTAACAAAACTTAGTTTGGAAAGAAACCAACTTACCTCATTGCCATTTGAAATTAAAAAATTAATAAAACTTAAAGTACTTACATTAGGTAAAAATAATTTTACAAAAACAGAAAAGAAGATAATAGAAAACTTAATTCCCTGGTGTATTATCGAATGGTAAGAACTTTTTTATGAGAATATTAAAGCAAAAGAAAATGAATAAATATTTTTATAATTATACATAAATGTTGTATATTAGCACAAACAATAGCATAAACTAAAAATTGTAAAAAAATATTTTATAAACCTTCAAATAGCGATTAAATATGATAGATATTTATTTTCATTTAAATGAAGAAAAAAATAATTTTTCAGAGTTATCAGATTTAATAAAACACTATGAGGCAAAAGTTTTTTATTATGAGGATAAAAACGATGAATATAGCAACATACATTTTTTTGCCATATCAAAATATAATTCTGTTTGTATTAAATTTTCTTTTGAAAAAGAAGATTATATAAAGAGTTTTGCTCATAAAATCAGCCAATTCAGCCCAATTAAACTTGTTGGAGAATCGGTTTACAATCGAAATAAAACAACAGATTTATTAACTATTGATTATTTTAATAATATTATTAATAATACTTTTTTATGTAAAAATTGCAATAATGTTATTCATGTATCTGATGATGAAAATATTTTTTGCCCTTATTGCGGTAATAAATTATGTACTGATGCATATTCTCCCTTAAAAATTTGTCCTAGTCCTAAATGC
>CAZVOS010000269.1:0-5030 GCA_964628845.1 uncultured Bacteroidales bacterium
ATGATTTGGCTGATGGCTACCGCATCGTTTTTAACCTTTATGCCATAGAGGGTTACAGTCATAAGGAAATTGCAGAAATGCTCAATATCAGTGAAAATACCTCTAAATCGCAGTTGTCGAGAGCCAGAGCAATACTTCAGAATAAGATTAATGAATATAGAAAAATATTCATCAATAATTAAAAAACTATGCAAGATAAAAACCACATAGACGAAATTTTTAAAAAAGGGCTGGGTAATTATTCAGAACAACCTTCCGATAATATATGGGCTGCCATAGAACGGAAAATGTGGCTTAAAAATTTTTGGAAAACCATTTGCCTTTTCTTATTAGGTATCGGCCTTGTAGGTGTTTTATGCACGCTTTATTTATCCCATATTAAAAACAAAATTGTAAATCCTGACAAACCAATAACTGAAGTAAATAATCCTATTTCCCAGAGTGATGACAGTCAGTTATCCGAAATAAAAAATGACGGTATAATTACTGCCGAAAATGATGTACAAAGTGCAAGCAATGAGAAGAATAGAAAAATTGAGGCAAGTAAAATAAATAATAAAACAATTACAGAAAGCAAACCAACAGCAGCACAACATAATACAACTCAAAATGAGCCAGATGTTAATAATGCAAGTAATAAACTAAAGTCAGATGAAGACATAGCTCACGAACAAGTGCAAGAAGATAAAACACAGGTTTACCCGCTCACACAAAAACAAAAAGATGAGCTATTTGAAAGAATTAAGCAAAATGAAGAAAAAATTGTTGAAAAAATAGAAGCGGCTCTAAAAACTCAAGAAAACCAAAATATTACGGAAGCAGGAATTAATGATATCAAAAAAGAAGATAAACAAGAAGTAAATACACAGGAAAATACTGAAATAATTACAGAAAATAAAAATGAAGTCAACAACATGGAAGGCAGCTTGAATAATGAAAGTGAACAAGCTCATACTGATTCAGTAATGAATGTGTCTGAAACACTATTAGCCGAAACGCAGAATAAACCATCCAAACCAAATTTTGAAGTGCTGTTTTATACCCAACCCTCTTATGTAACAAAGTCATTAAAAGGCTTGAGCGATGAAGATATCCGATTTAGAAAAGAAAACGAAAAGAATTTTGTGTACTTGAATTATGGAATGGAGTTCCGCTGTTATATCAGTAATTTTTACCTGCAAACAGGTATAACGCAGATGCAGTCAGGCGAGAAAAATAATTATGAGTATCCCTATATCAAGAGTATTGATACATCAGCCAGCCATTACGATGTAAGCATCACATCATACCCCGACCCACAAAACCCGGGCAATACCATCATTGTTTTCGATTCCGCATGGGTGAGTGTGGCAGACAGCTCTTTTGCCGATATGAAACTTAAAAACCTGAATACCATTAAATACATGGACATACCTCTTAATATAGGGTATGTGCTGAACTATGAAAAACATCAATGGGGTATAAGTGGGGGGCTTTCTTATGCACTGCTGTCCTATGCATCAATGGCTAAGATAGATAAAGAGAGCCACGAGATAGTGCTTAGTAACCATAACGATAAGATGCTGAGGAAAAATCTATGGTCGTATAATTTAGGGCTAGCATACGGATACAGTGTCAGTGGCAATACACGCTTATTTGTGCAGACAGCTTATAAAAGGAACATAAATAGTGTTTTTAATAATACTTCATATAAACAATATTATAATTTTGTTGATATGAAGATTGGGGTGATGATGAAGTTTTAAAAAGAAGTGTATGACAGTATCAATAAGAATAAAATATTTTTTTGTTGTCTTTTCCATATTTTGTTCTGTATTCAAATATGGGTATTCTCAGAACATACGTCTTACAGCAGGCACAGTGTGTACCGATGGTGTGGTATCTGTACCTGTGAGTGTGCAAAACATGCAGAATGTTTACGGTTTTAATATGTTGTTGCATTACGACCAGAGCATCATGAATTTTACGAGTTATAATGTATTAAATCCGGCACTCTTCGGTACACTGATAACAAATGATGCTTTAACAGGCACAGTGAGCATGCAGATACCCTTTGATACTACCGCCATAAGCATTAATGGGTATATGTATGTACTCAATTTTTCGCTCACTAGTTTAACAAGCTCACTATTGATATGGGATACCGTTCAATTTTCCGACCTGAGTGGTGCACCGCTTCCTGTAACGCTTATCAATGGGGCTGTAATTACGCCACCTCTTCTTACCCAGCAGCCCCTTGACCAGACTGTGTGTGAAGGAAGCGGACAGGTGGTCAGTTTCTCCATCCAGACTGCTGATACTTTACATCTTATCAACTGGCAGGTGTCCTATAACAATGGCTTAAACTGGCTGACGCTTATTAATGATGTGAATTATCAGGGAGTGAATTCGCAGCTCTTGTCAATCAGTTCTCCCCATGTTCAGATGCATCATAATTTGTATCGCTGCAGGCTCTCTGGTGCATGTGAGTATATTTCTGATGTGGCAGCACTTGAAGTCTTTGGTAATATTTCCTTACATCCGCATGATACTGTTATTGATATAGGAGGCACAGCAGTGTTTGCAGCAGAAGGTACCGGTTCTGCACCTGTTTATCTTTGGGAAGTCAGCACCGATGGAGGCAATACATGGAGCAGCTCAGCCCTTTTCCCTGCTGTTACAACACCATCGCTCACACTTGTTAATCCCCCTTTAAGCTGGCATGGCTACAAGCTCCGCTGTATTATAACGGGTGCATGTGCCCCTCAAACAGATACGTCTGATGTAGCAACCCTATGGATAGGCACAGCAGGTATGGCAGAAGAAAAACATTTTAACATTGAATTATATCCCAACCCGGTTCAGGAATACACCAATGTCATTTTGGTTTCTCAAATCTCGCAAAAAGCACATTACCGCATCTATAATGCAACTGGTTTAAATATCATGTCCGAATATGTGTATTTATTTTCGGGAACAAACCGAATCAATATAAAAACCGAAACATTGCAGGCAGGGCTTTATTTTATAAGAATTGATTTTAAAAATGGTGATTTTAAGAGATTAAAGTTTATAAAATAAAAAATAATTTGTATATTTGCCGCAAAATATGCGGTGTAAATGTTTAATTTTCAAAACAACTTAAATTTAGATATCACATGGCATTATGATGTGATTCAGCCATTGCTGGGGCGTGCCCGTTATGTACAGGGTAAACTGATAGGGCAGATGGAAACACTGGCTTATACTTTGAAAACCGAAGCCCATGCACAATTTATGGCCGAAGAGGTATTATATATTAGTGGGCTTACAGAAGAAAACGAAGATTATAAAGCAGCACATAATAACTTGCTCAATTATTTTAATTTTGCTATTACGCCTCAAGAGCAGATAAACTCAGTTGTAAAAACTGTAGCAGAGCTTATAACTGAAGAAGTCCTTAATCAGGAAACATATATTGATGATGTGGTAATTAACAAATGGTATGAGCAATTAAGAATGTCCGATACAACAGGAGTATATAAAACAATACATACCGAGAATCTTGACTTCAGCCAGCCATTAAAATCATTTTCAGAATGGTATAACTATAATAACCAAATGGATGATATGCTAAAGGCAGCCGTATGTTTTTTTCTGTTCAACAAAATCTCTGCTACCAATAAGATTTTCAATATCATTTCGTATTTGTTAACTATAAGATTATTAGCCCTTTCGGAGAATACATTTCAACGATATTATGCGGTATCTAAAGTACTGAGTGTAAAAAACATTGAAAAAACAATTAATGAAACTGATAATATTGTAGAAAAAGGCATCACAGCATATCTGCTTTCTTTTACAGATGTTTTTTCTAAAGCCCTTGAAAATAGCACACAAATATTAGGGAAGCTACTTCTAAAGAATGAATACTGGAATAATCTTTCAGCAAAACATCTCAGCATACGACAAGAAAAAGTGCTCTGCTATATGAAAGAACAGAAAATTGAAAAAATAAGTACAGGGACATGGGCTGTTGTTGCTTCCTGTTCAGCAGATACGGCTCTGAGAGATGTGCAGGATTTACTCAAAAAGAAAGTGCTGCTAAAAACAAGTGCAGGGGGAAGGAGCACGCTGTATGAATTAAATATGGAACGCTTATAATAAATGCCGCAAATAATGCGGTGAAAATAATAATAAAAAATATTGATTTAATAGAATAATTCTTTGTATATTTGCAATCGTTTTCAAGATATATTGCCAGAATGGCGGCTCCGATAGCTATCGGAGGGTAGACGCCAAAATGATTTGCACTTTTGTAAATCACAGTTGTTTGATATATTGCCCGAATGGCGGAATTGGTAGACGCGTTGGTCTCAAACACCAATGATAGCAATATCGTGCCGGTTCGACCCCGGCTTCGGGTACTAAAACAGAAAGAGTGTGAGTATTGAGCAAGTGCAAAATATTCATACTTTTTTTTTAGATTTACATAAAAATCCACATCATTTTTCACTCCTGAAAACAATAGATATTTTTATCGGGTTTTATCATTTATTTTATAACTTTAAAGGTTTTTTTAAAATGCCTTTAATATTCTGTTAGCAAATATTATTAATGAACCATATACGATCAAATAAAAAGAATTTGCCTTTTTATTATTTGTCATTTTATTCAAAGCATAAAAAGGCATCGAATTCTTTACTAAAATTAAAAAATATATATGAATTTACAGGGTATTGACTGGGTAATAGTAGGTGGCGAAAGCAGCCGCACTCCCCACCCCATGAAAAAAGAATGGGTAATAGATATTAAAGAGCAATACCAAAAAGAAGGCGCAGCCTTCTATTTTAAACAATGGGGTGGCACAAATAAAAAGAAAGCCGGAAGCGAACTTAAAGGAAAATCATATAAAGAAATGCCAACAATTATTGAACCTGAAAATCTTTTTAATCAATTTCTATGAAGGGTTTTATGTACATTTTGCGTTGTTATAATGGGTTATACTATACCGGTAGTACTAAAAATCTCGAGAAAAGATTGGAAGAACATCAAAGTGGCAATGGAGCAAA
>CAZVOS010000270.1:0-5012 GCA_964628845.1 uncultured Bacteroidales bacterium
AATGTATTTCAAGCTTTGATTGAGTCTTTTCAGATAAACGGAATAATAATATTAGTCAGTTTCTATTTTTCGACACACATATCCGGATTATATTCTTTTTCTCTACGTATTTTAATGGCTCCGATGTGGATTATCGGCTCATCAATAGGACAAGTGTTTTATCAGAGAGCTTCAGTAACATTTAATTCGGGTGGCGATTTGCAATTGTTAATACGAAAAACAGTATCTAGCTCGGCTTTAATTTTTTGTCCGGTGATACTTGTACTAATTTGTTTAGGACCAACAATTTTTGCCTTTGTCTTTGGTGAACAATGGCGTGAAGCAGGCGAATTTGCAAGGATATTATCACCTTGGATTTTTCTTGACTTTATTAAATCACCTATTTCGCAGATACCCCTTATTGTTGGAAAAATAAAAAATATGCTCCCTATAACAATAATCGGGACCTTTATCCTTTTATTTTCTCTTATCTTGGGTGGGTATTTCAATGATATTTATTTGGGTTTTGTTCTATTATCAGGACTTATGAGCATATATGTTATATGTTTGATGATTTGGATTTACAAAGTTGCTAAAATAAAAAAAACATAATGGATTTAAGTATTATTATTGTCAATTATAATGTAAATGACTGGCTTCTAAAATCTATAAAGTCTGTATATGATTTTATTAGAAATATCGAATTTGAAATCATTGTAGTTGATAATAATTCATCAGATAACAGCATAAGCAACCTTAAAGCTTCCTTTCCAAATGTAATAACAATACAAAATAAATTTAATGCGGGTTTTGCAGAAGCCAATAATCAAGGTATTCGAATTGCTAAAGCTCACTTAATTATGTTGCTCAATCCTGATACAGAAATTTTCGACAGTTCAATTAATGAACTTCTGTCTAAAACATCAGATATTGCAACCAATGACTTATATGCACCATGCTTGCTTAATTCTGATAGAACTGTTCAAAATTCAACATGGCATACACCCGACATCTATAGTATTATTAAAGAAGCTTTTTTTTTAAATTATTTTTTTAATAAAAAATACAATATAAACTCTTCATCAGATATGTTCGAAGTACAAAATGTTTCGGGTGCTTTAATGCTTTTCAGAAAAGAACTTATTAAGGAAATAGGATTTTTAGATAAAGAACTATTCTGGATGGAAGATACTGATTTTTGCTTTAGAATAAGAAAAATCGGAGGTCATATTTATTATTTACCCAAAATAAAAATTTTTCACCACTGTGGAAAAAGTGCTGCCAAAAATCAGAAAATAGTTATTTCAAACCAGATTATCAGCAAAATAAAGTTTTTTAGAAAACATTATTCTTATTTTAGCTTTTTCTTAAGTTTATTGTTTTCATTTATTCAGATTATTAGCAGAATATTAATCTTTGCACTTTTTTTATATTTACCGGGTTTTTGGATAAAAGAAAAAGCGTATTGCTATTCTTTTTTTAAATTGATTAAGTATATTCTTGTTTCAGATAAATCAATATCATGAATGTATTGAAAAGCCAATCAGAGTCTTTAAAACTTTTTTTTAAAAATAAAGAGCACTTATTTGTTTTCTTTGTTGTAAGTGCTATTATCGGTGTTGGAATAAGCTATTCGAATTTTTATATGTTTCATCTGGCATTGATAATTTATATGTTTTTTTATATCTGGATTGTTCCCCTAAAAAATTTTCCAGAAAATTATTTATTATCTAAATATCCTAGCCGCTTACATTATTTCCTAATTTTTTCAATAATATGGTATGCATTGATGATATTTATATCTGAAAATAAACTCTATGGTATTACTCATTTGGTTTATTTAATTATAGGGAGCATTATCGTTTTTGTTATTGTTCAAAGAGTAAAGAATGCTGAGATTTTAGTAACTTTATTTAAAGCATTAGCCATTGTTGTTTTTGTCGAAATTTTTATTTCATTTTTAGAGTCTATAGAGGTTTTCAGATGGCCCATTTCACGTTTATCAGATAATGTTATTTATTTTGGAAGGGCTAATGAGATATACGGGATTCTAAAAGAAAGTGTTTCTGCTTGTTATGTTAACACAATGCCCACAGGGTTTCATTGGAATCCCAACGATCTAGCGGTTCTATTATCCATAGCATTTCCATTCTTTTTGTTTTATAGTAAAAAATGGATAGCTATTTTCGGGAATGTTATTATTATTTGGATTATTATTCAATGTGGGGCACGAATAGTTTTAGTTTCCTGTTTTATAATGGTATTGATTTCTTTTCTTTTCATTAATAAACGAAACTACATTGTCCATCTTGTAATATTCATAACAATCCTTTTTTGTTCTTCTAACGGCTTTTCTCTTTTAAATGGGAAATATCCTAAATTCAATGAAATTCAATCATTTACATATGGATTGCTTGGAGTAAAACAACCCATTTACGGTGTAATAAATGAAGACCTGAAAAAAGGTTCTATTGCTTTGAGAAAAGAGCTTATTAAGTTTGGAATTAATTCATCTGTTGCTCATTATGGTTTAGGTGTTGGTGGAGGTAATTCACGACATGAACTTGAAAAAATAGGTGGTATGGGTGAAAAAAAAATAGTTAACCTACATAATTTCTGGGTTGAAATTTTAATGGAAGGGGGAGCCATTTATCTTTTATCCTTTATCGTTTGGTATTGTATGATGCTTTGGAAATTATTTAAAGCAAGCAGAACAGTTAAAGAAAAACAATTAAATTATTTCTCAAAATCATTATTTGTGGCTCTCTGCGGTTATATTATAAGTGCTATTACACCGAGTGCTGTTATCTATTTTTTACCTATGTATGTTTTATTTGCATTTGCTATAAGCACAATAAATATATGTAAACTGAATAATAATATAAATGATGCTTTATGAAATTAATTATCTTTTATAAAAATATCGTTTAAGTGAAAATCATAATTCTTACACAATATTTTCCACCAGAAGTGGGCGCACCTCAAAACAGATTGTCTGAGTTGGCTATCCGCCTAAAAGATAAAGGGCTCTGCGTTACTATATTGACGGCTATGCCAAACTATCCTCAAATGATTATTCATTCTCGATATAAAAACAAATTCTATAAAAAAGATGAATTTAATGGCTTGCTTATCCACCGTTGCTGGATATATTGTACACAAAATAAATCCGTTCTTAAAAGATTATTGAATTACTTTAGTTTTGTTCTTACTTCTTTAATAATTGGTTCAGTAAAATTAAAAAGAGCTGATTATATTTTTTGTGAATCTCCTCCACTTTTTCTAGGTATCACAGCATATCTCATTGCAAAGATTAAACGTGCAAAACTTATTTTTAATGTATCAGACCTCTGGCCCGAAAGTGCTGAAAAATTAGGTCTCGTCTCAAACAAATTCTTGCTAAAAACTGCTACAAAGCTCGAAGAATTTCTTTACAGGAAGTCTTATATTGTTACAGGACAAACACAAGGTATTGTGAATAACATCTCAAGAAGATTCCCCCAAAAAAAAATGTTCTGGTTAAAAAATGGAGTGGATATCTCTTTGTATAATCCAGAGATTATCCATTCTGATTGGCGCAATGAGCAAGGTTTCTTAAAAGACGATTTTATTTTTATGTATGGGGGTATCCTTGGCCATGCACAAGCTATTGAAGTCATATTATTTGCTGCCGAAAAATTCTTAACCTCTCTGAATCTAAAGTTTATTATTATGGGTAGTGGACCCGAAAAGGAAAAACTTCTGGAAATAAAAAAGAAGAAAAAATTGAATAATGTGTATTTTTACGACACCATCTCAAAAAATGAATTTCTTCTTGTTGTTAAGTCTGTTGATGCTGCAATAATTCCTCTTCGCAAACTCGAACTCTTTAAAGGAGCCATCCCCTCTAAAATCTTTGAATACTGTGCCATGAAAAAACCATTACTACTTGGGGTGGATGGCGAAGCTAGAGATTTATTTATTAATGATGGCAATTGCGGTTTGTTTTTTGAACCCGAAAATTGGGATAGTTTAGCAGAAAAAATATCAGAATTATCTTCCTGCAAATCTTTATGTGAGAACTTGGGGAATAATGGTTTTAATTATGTGAAGGCAAATTTTAACAGAAATCAAATAGCTAATGATTTCTTGGAGCTTCTTCATAGACAGTAGTTTTTTATCAAAATTCTATGTCTTCATATCTTTAACGCACATGATGCCGAATGCATATCTGGGCTTCTTTTCAAGAAAAGATTGTGTTAACAACATAATCCTTCCCCAAAAAAATTGCGGCTTCCATCGCATCTTTCCGAACTCTCCATATAATTTTTTATAACCATTGATACCTTTAATACGGTAACCCTTTTCTTCCATTTCTTCAATTTCCCAACCCGAAATATGAACTTGATAATTATTGGAATCAAATTCACTTTGAGGGAAAAACCCATTGGGTGTATAAATTACTACCTTCTTAGAGGCAATTTTTTCCATCATTTCAATAAGCTTGTTCCCATCTTCCTTACTGAGATGTTCTATAAGGTCTGATGCAATAACACAATCGAACGACTTGGGTGTAAAGTACTTGTCAAGCTCTAATACATTTGCTTTAACATAGTCATTGTGAATACCAGCAGCCCTGCTTTTTTCAATTGAGGGCTCAAAAATATCAACACCTGTTACATGTTTTATCTTCTTCGAAAACCTCTTTATAGGTGAATAGGCACCACATCCTACGTCAAGCAGAGACTCATAGTTCAAAACTTCTTTTTCAAGCGAGCGTGCATAATGTTCTTGCATATTGCCAAAGAAAAAGTCGTCTATTCTTTTTAATATTTTTTTCACTTCCTTAGATTTTTTACAAATATACGATTTGCATAAATATAATTGAAGACAATTTTATGGTACTTATTAAGTTAAATTGTTTACTTTTTTTTCAACATAAGATAGTAATTTGTATTTTTGAAACAAACATACATTTTAGATGCCGCAAATAAAATTGCTTTTTTTAGCTGATGCATATTCTACTCATACAATTAAATGGGCAAGATTTCTTG
>CAZVOS010000271.1:0-5012 GCA_964628845.1 uncultured Bacteroidales bacterium
TCAGAGCTTACAATACATGCGGCTGGGGAGCCGAAGGCAGTGCTACAGTAACCATCAATAGTGCCCCTTCACAGCCAGGTTTAATTTCAGGTAATGCAGTTGTTTGTCAGGGAGTTCATGATGTTTTATATAGTATTTCTGCTGTTGCAGGTGCAGATAGCTATGTATGGACTTTACCAACAGGTGTTACTGGCACAAGTACAAGCGAAAATATTGTTGTTGATTTTACCTTAACTGCCCTTTCCGGAGATATTACAGTAGTAGCTCAAAATGCATGTGGAGCAAGTAATCCATCTATTTTAAGTATTACTGTTAACATTAAGCCACCTACACCTGTTATCACGCAAAATGGTAACACATTACATTCTGATGCTCCAGCAGGTAATCAATGGTACGACGACAATGGCCTGATACCGGGTGCTACCGCACAGGATTATACTGTTACAGCAGATGGCAGTTACTATGTATTGGTTACATTAACAGCTTGTACATCCGACACTTCAAATGTAATTAATGTTATTGTATCAGATATCAGTACTCCTAATCAGTACAATGTCATTACAAACATATACCCTAATCCATTTACTGATGATTTTAACATTGAAATTAGTGGAATAACTGATATAACAGAATATGAGTTATACAATGCAATAGGAAGTCTGCTTATAAAAGGTAGTTTTAATGATAAAACAAGAATTAATTTATCGGGAGCAGCGAAGGGTGTTTATTTATTAAAACTCAATAATGATTCTGTCTCGAAGTGCTATAAGCTTGTGAAGGAATAGATTATATTACAAAACTGTTTTATAAGGAAAAATTTAGTAATAAAAATGTTCATATATTTTTAATTTTGATAAAATTATGTATATTTGCCAATAATTAATGCCAAAAGCGTGAAATATTTCACATAATTGGCACATAAAATGTGATATTTATGGAAATAAGAAGAAAAATTATTGGAGATCTGGCATTATGGAAGGACAATCCCAACCGTAAACCTTTAATTCTGGAAGGGGCCAGGCAGGTTGGTAAAACATGGCTTTTGAAAAATTTTGGTAAGCATCATTTTGAAAGTACGGCCTATTTTAATTTTGAAGCCAAACCTGAATTAAAACAATTTTTCGCAAATACGAAAGACCCTGAAAGGCTTTTAGAGAACTTGTCAATAGTACACGGCCATAAGATTCTGCCTCAAAAGACACTTATAATTTTTGATGAAATACAGGAATGTAACGATGCCTTAAATTCATTGAAATATTTCTGTGAAGAAGCCCCTGAATATCTTGTAATAGGTGCCGGCTCGTTACTTGGTGTAGCCATGAGCAGAGGAAACTCCTTCCCTGTTGGGAAAGTTGACTTTATAAAAATTCATCCACTTACTTTTTCTGAATATTTGAGTGCTTCTGACAGCAATTTGAGTGCATATACTGAAAGCATTGATAAAATTGAGGAAATTCCGGATATTTTCTATAGCCAGCTTCTTGAAAAATTCAAGATGTTCTATATTTCCGGAGGCATGCCTGAGGCAATAATTGCATTAATTGGTAATGATGGCGTTACTTCTTGCCAGAAGGTATTGCAAAACATTATCAATGCATATAAACTTGATTTCTCGAAACATGTAGACAATAAAGATGTTCAGAAAATTAATTACATCTGGGACTCGTTACCATCACAACTTTCAAGAGAAAACAAGAAGTTTTTGTATCAGACAGTAAAGCCCGGTGCTAGGGCAAGGGATTATGAGGATGCTTTATTATGGCTTATAAATTCAGGCCTTATTACACGCATATACAAATCTGATAAACCACATTTATCCTTATCTGCTTATGATGATTTGTCTGCATTTAAAGTCTATGCATTTGATGTTGGTATTCTGAGATATTTATCAAAACTTGACCCTGTTGCAATTGCAGAGGGAAACAGATTACTGACAGAATTTAAGGGTTCTTTGACAGAAAATTATGTTTTACAGATGCTAGCCAGTCATTTTGAAGTCATGCCCAGATACTGGACTTCAGGTAATAAAGCGGAAGTAGATTTTTTATTGCAATATAAAAATGAGATCATTCCTATTGAGGTTAAATCGTCAGAATATATAAGAAGTAAAAGTCTGGCATTTTACAGAAATCAGTACAAGCCTAAACTCAGCATACGGTATTCTTTAAAAAATCTGCAATATTCAGATGGATTATTAAATATACCACTGTTCTTAGCTGATTATACA
Source organism: uncultured Bacteroidales bacterium (assembly GCA_964628845.1). Taxonomy (GTDB): domain Bacteria; phylum Bacteroidota; class Bacteroidia; order Bacteroidales; family PXBB01; genus JAKIYU01. The sequence continues at coordinate 2,228 of CAZVOS010000271.1, forward strand.
AAGAAGTTCATGCACACAATATTATAACATTTGTTATATATTATGTCCATATTCAGTAAATATTTATTAAAAATCACATTTTTAGAATCATATCAGACCTCTCTAAATAAGCTCAGAAAAGGATTATTTTCAATACCAAAATTTTAGAAAAAATAAAAAGAGTGGCACTCTTTGAGCCGAGAAGGCTGGCACTGTAAAACCGAAATAGGTGGCACTGTTCGAAATGTTATATAAAAAAACAGCTATTTCATTTATAATATCTGAATATTGCAGCCAATGCATAAAGTAAAGAGTTAATATTAAAGAGAATATATATCTTTGTTCTCTACTATTTTAATTCTTGCTAAAAGCTCTTTTGTATTTTCGATATCAAAATATTTTTCCATTATAAACTTTACCTTAAAGTTAAGAGGCAATAATGATGATTATGAGCCAAAACAATACACTGTTATTAATGGAGTTTGTGAAGATAAAGATTTTAAACCTGAGAATGTAAGAGAAAAGGATTTTGTTATTTACATGAATACTGATGGATTAGAACATTATGCGCCACCAACGGCAATTAATATAACTTTGAATATGGATTAATTGAAAAATATTTAATATCTTTGATAATCAAAAATAAAAAAAACTATAAAAAAAACACTTGTTATTTCAATAATTGGATTATTGTTTTTATTTGGCTGCAGTGATGAAAATAAAGTTAAAAGATATTTAAATAAAGCTGAAAAAGAAGAGATAAAGGAAAATTGGAAAGGATTTTTTGGGTAAAGAAGAGTAAAGTATTCGATTAGTAAATCAAAAAAAATATCTTTAATCCTTTTGTTCACGCAAAGGGATTTTTTTATTAAAATTCGATAGTAATTAAGCCGTTTGGGGTGTAATTATGGAGTGTAAATATAAAATGCAACTTGTAAATATTTGAATATAAACAAATTGCATATTAATAAAGTGGAGCTGCGGGGAGTCGAACCCCGGTCCAAACAAGTTGCAAAAAAGCTTTCTACATGCGTAGCTTTTAGTTGTTTTTCGGGTTAAGCCGTGTCAAAAGCAAACCTGACTTAACCTTAGCCCTTAAATTTTCGTAAAAGCACCAGAGCTTTACTTTTACTATCTCAACATTTGCGACGCTTCGCAGGAGACGCAGTTGAGAAATGCTTCTCCGGAAACGGCTTGTGCCTAATTTCTAAAACTAAGCAGCTATAGCGTAATTGTAATCGTTGCCATTTATGTGGCGTGTGAATTGATATTTACGAGCCACTTTCACAATGCTCGGCATGCTTACCTCCCCACAATGCCTGCTGTCAAAACCGGTCAGCCCCATATAAATTACAAAATTATAAAAAAAATCATTCATTATTATTTAATTTTTGACAAATGTGATAAATATGTTTAAATTTGCATATAATAATAATTTAAAATTTAAAACTATGAAAAAAATTTATTCTTTTATGGCTTGCTTGCTTTTGGCAGGTTTTATGTTCGGGCAAACACCGCTGAATACCGCAGTTGATTTTACTGCAAATGATATTAATGGCGTTTCGCAAAATCTTTTTACTTATCTTAACTCAGGTAAGTATGTGTGTATCATGTTTACACAAAATGGCTGATCTTCGTGCACGGGAACTTACTCTGTTCTCCAGGACAGCTATACACATTTTGGTTGCAATACCGGAAATGTGATATTTATGGCTATCAGTATGAATCATTCAACAAGTCAAATGCAATCGGGATTAAGTGCATATAATTTTATTAAAATTCCAACTCCTCCAGGCAGTACTATTAATACTACTTATTCTATAGGTGCTTATCCTACTTTTATTTTAATAAAACCCGACAAACAGATTGTTGAGAAAGATATCTGGCCTATAAGTAATACGATTCTTCGTACTGCTGTTACCAATGCTGGTGGTGTACCTCAAAGTTGTGCTACTTCATTAGAAGAAAACGCTGATAACTCAAGTATTTTCACTGTTTATCCAAATCCTGCCTCTGGATACATCAATTTTAATTCTGATGGATTGACAGATGCTATTTATGAGATATACAATATTATTGGGGATAAACTCCTTTCTGGAAAAACAACAAATAATGGGATTAATAGACTAAATATTTCTGCTTTAAGCGAAGGACAATATTTTATTAAAGTTCTCAGCAATAAAGGGCTGACAAGTGTACAAAAATTCATAGTTTTAAAACAATAATTTAATAAAGTATTTATTCAAGCAGGCATTTTCATGATAAAGAAAGTGCCTGCTTTTTTATTTTTTATATATTTGCCGTTTATGATTAATTTAGCATTAAATGTATAGAAAATGAAAGTCTTCAAATTTGGAGGTGCTTCGGTAAAAGATGCTGCTTCTTTTAAAAAAGTATTGAATGTTTTAGAAAATTTCAGAGATACTGAGCTTTTTATTGTGATTTCTGCCATGGGCAAGATGACCAATGCTTTTGAAAAATTGCTTGAGGATTATTTAAATAAAAATGATTGTAAGATAAATTTTAATGATATTAAAAAATATCACTATGGTATTGTCAATGAATTGTTTACAGAGAAAAACCATCCTGTTTATGCTGTTATAGCAGATGTCTTTATTAAAATTGAAAGCCATTTGGAAAATATACCAAGCAAAGACTATAATTTTGAGTACGACCAATTGATTCCGTATGGAGAATTATTGTCATCCCAAATATTGAGTCATTTTTTAAATCTACATCAATATAAAAATATATTAGTAGATGCACGCGACATTATAAAAACGGATGCACATTACCGTGAAGCACG
>CAZVOS010000272.1:0-4988 GCA_964628845.1 uncultured Bacteroidales bacterium
TTAAAATCTGTTTCAGAAAGAAAATATAAGGCCTTCTCGGAGTTTTTATTATTTATATACGTAGAATTATAAAGCACTCTGAAAAAAGAAGCATAATCTTTTGTTGTTATTTGATATGTTTCATAATTATTAGGGGGGGTAATTCCCAAATCCTTAAATACTTTATTAATAAATTCTTTATTGTATGAATTAAGAACATCTAACAAGAATTCAGCAGTTTCATTATGTGAGTATTTAATCATATATTCAATTACATCAAATAAATTATATAATTTATCCTGTTTTGAATCTTCTTTTGAACTAACAACTTTGTTAAAAAGCCCTTGTATTTCATCAAACGAAAAATATTGACTGAGAATATCAGGATTTTCTTCCGAAAGCTTAAAAGCAGCTATCATCAATGGCACTTTATTAAGACTTGCAGGGATAAACTTTTCTTTTTCATTAACACCATACCATGCGCCATTATTAAGTAAACGAAAGTAAACTGAGATAATGCTAATGGATGTATTCTTTTTAAATTTATCAACCTCCTCTTTTATTACCCTCTCCATCTTAGGATTTATATATGTAAAATTGGGATTACAATCTAATAAGGGATTTGTAAATTTCCTTTCTGGCGTTTGTGAATAAAAATTATCACTATACCCGTTTTTAGTATTCTTTGTTGTGTCTTTATTTAAAATATACTTTTCTGTTAATATACCTATAACAAAAAAGAAGATACATAAAAAAATGATTATAAATATATTATTATTGTTTTTCATATTTTTGCCTATATATTTATTTAGTCAGCCACAGTGCAGGATCTAAAAACACATCACCTTTCCATATTTCAAAATGCAATTCAGTTTTTGCCTCATCTTCATTTGTGTGTACCATCCCTATGTCTTGTTTCGTTTTAACCTTATCGCCTTGTTTAACATAAACGACATCTAATTTTGAATATACACTGTAATACTCTCCATGGCTGATAATAACAACATATCTGTAAATCTGCATTTCAAAAACCCTTACAACAGTTCCATCAAAAACAGCTCTGGCTTTAGCTCCTTTGCTTGTTGCGATATCAATCCCTTTATTATTCACTTTTATACCTGGTATAACAGGATGCGGGTTTTCGCCGAAATTACTTGTAATAACTCCTCTGAACAAAGGCCAAGGTAGTTTTTGTCTATTGGCTGCAAAATTTTTCGAGAGGGTCATTTCTTCGGGCGTTAATGAATAAATAGTAGCCGATGGATTTTTTTTCTTAGCCCTTTCAGCTGCTTTTTTAATTTCTTCGGCTATAATGGCTTCGATGGCTTTTTGTAATCTTTGGGCTGCGGCCTCCTTTTCTTTTATAGTGCGTGCAAGCTCTTGTTCTTTCTTTTTAAGAGATGATACTGTTTTCGATTTCTCGTTACGTTCATTATCTAAATTCTTCTTCTCATTATTCTGAGTCGTTAATAAGTTCTTCTTTTCGCCTAACAGCTTTTCGAGTTCAGAAATCTTTTGCGTTAATTCCTCTTGCTTTTCTTTTATCTGTTCTGCCTGTTTCTTTCGATACTGCGTATATTGCTGCATATATTTCATACGCATATACGCCTGATTAAAATCCTTAGATGCAAAAATAAACATCAACTTACTGTTTGCATTGCGATGGATATAAGCATGATAAATCATTTTAGCATACTGTGCCTTGAGCTCTGCCAACTCCTTTCTTAATATTTCAACTGCTTTATTGTTCGCAGAAATCTTACTGTTAATATAACTAATTTCTGAACTGATATTATTTATAAGGTCTTCTCTTTGTTTGATTTGTTTATTAATTAATACCAATTGATTTAATGATGACTGTGTATTCTTTTTAGTTTCTTTAAGCAATTTATTGGTATAAGCTATCTCACTTTCGAGCTTTTGTTTGTCTTTTTTAAGTTTGTCCTTATTGTTCTGTGAAAATAACTGCACATTCAACAATAAAGAAATTAATATTAATATTAAGTATTTATTCATATCTAATCTTAGGGCATTTTTGTGTATTTATCGGGAATAGTAAAGGGGTATGCCTGTTCTTGTTCCAATTGTATTTTCAAAAATTCAACAGCAACATCCCATGGCTCTTTATCATTCTTTAATTTTGTTCTAATAGTATGTGCAAAGTTCTGATTTTCAATAATCTTAAAATCAGAATACAACACTTCAAATATATACTTTTCGTTAATATCTTTAAATATATTTTTTACAATTCTAAAATAATCCTTATTTAAAAATATTTGTTGGTTAATACTTAGATTGCTGTTATTGTATATATTTCTGAGTTTTGCTCTTTTATCGGCTTTCAGAACATAAAAATCACCTTCATCACTCACTTTAAATACATTAAAGTCGAAATGCGGGAAGTCATTTCCTGTAATTACCGCTTGAAGCATATTATAATCCACATCTGCCTGAAGCATATTTTTTAATCCATTGATATCTGACAAAAAATAGGTATTATCCAGTCGGTTTAATATTTTTACAGAATCCTGAGTGAAAACAATTCTAAAAACTTCAATACCCAAAAAAGGGGCTACAGATATCCAAATAATACTGTCTCTTTTAGTACGTACTGTGGCAGCAAAAGATTGATTTTTCCCTTTATTTTCAACAGAAATATTAAGTTTTGCCTGTATATTCTCAAACTGAAATGCATGGCTGCTGAAATTAAGCAATACAGAGAGTGTGTCTATAGTTTCAATAAGTGCATCTTTATTTTTTTTTCTTGTTTTACAAGCCATAGATAAAATACTTACAGAAAGGAGGAGAAAAAAAATATTTATATAGATATTTCCTTTAAAGAATTTTATTTTCGTTTTAATCTTAATCATTTAATGTTTTTGTTTCAATTTTTCTGTCGAGTTCAACGCTTCCCTTAGCTGTTTCTTTTGCTTTTTTCCATTGTTCCAAGGCCTCATCTTTCTTATTTAGTTTATACAGAATATCCCCATAATGTTCAATAATGACAAAATTTTTATTTCCTCCATTATTAATGGCCTTTTCAATCCATAAAACAGCTTCTTCATATTCTTCGAGCTGGAACAAAATCCATGCATAAGTATCCTGATATGATGGAATATTCGGCCGTATATCATTCGATTTCTTCGACATCTGTTTAGCTTTTTCTAGCTTTTCTTTTCTTAACGACAAATAATAGCTATAATTATTCAAGATACCCACATTATTGGGGTCAATTTTTAAAGCATTATCAAAAGCATTGTCCGATTCCTCGTATTTTTTTAAATGATTGTAAGCATCGCCCATATACATATAAAATTCAGTGCTTAGTTTTTCATCATAAACAGCATATACAAGCCCTTCTTTAAAAATAACAACAGCTTTTTCATAATTCTTAAGTTGATAATTGGCAAACCCCCTGAATAAATATAACATTGCCCGTTCAGGAAATAACTCAAGTGCTGCCTCACTTAATGAATCAAGTATGCTATAATCCTTTAACTCCGAATGTATATATAAAAGCTGCTCCCACAACAGATATTTTCCTGGCTCAATTTCTAAGGCTGTTAAAAACATGGCAGCCGCTTCTTCATTTTTTTTATCCCTTATTAAAAAGTCGCCATACATAGAATATGTTATTGCTTCATTAGGATGTGTTTTAATAAGAATATCCAAAAGTTCGTATGCTTGTCTTAATAGAAATGTATCTTTCTGATTTTCTGTTTCAGTATAATACGAGAGTAATATTTTAATTTTAGAATCTGTATTGACATTTATATTTGAAAAAGCTTGTTTTATATGTTCATAAAACATATTATCATCACCAATATCTCTGTAGTATTCGGCCAACGATAAATTCAATTCCTCATTTTTGGGGTCAGTTATTTGAATGTCCTTATATATATCAAAAGCTTTTTGTTTTTCACCTATAGACATATACATATCGGCAAGAATTATTTTATATTTACTATCCTGCGGAAAAATATGAATAAGTTTATTTATTTCTTCGATGGCCTTAGAAGTGTTTCCGTTGAGAAGATAAATGGATTGTTTCTGTAAAGATAAATCTTCATGAATACCTATTATATTTTCAAGTTGATTGTATATTTTGATGGCATCATTGTATTTATATAAATACAGATACATCATTGCCAATTCGTAATAATAATCAGTTTTTAGGGGGTGTTCTTTAATAAGGTTTTTATATATCTTAACGGCTTCTTCTGTTTGTCTTGTCTTATTAAAGATTTCTGCCAGTAGAATATGATACCATTCATTTTCAGGATTAAGCGAAACAGCTTCTTTAGCCAAAATCAAAGCGTCTTCATATTTCTTTTCGGCATTTAATATACTGGCCAATTCATAAAAAGAAGCATGGTCTTTATCATTTTTTCTGATGCATTCGGCAAATAATGACGCCGCCTTTGAATAATTGCCTAAAATTTTTTCTCTATTGGCTTCTAAAAATATATTTAAACATTCTTGCTGTTCCCTTTCAGTCAGTTTTCCTTTTTTATCATTCTTAGTACTGATGTTTTGTTGATTTACTTTGCAAGCCAGAATAGAAAAAGATAAAACTAATGCTATGAGTATTATTGATTTGTTTTTCATAAAACTTCCTTTATTACTGGGTTAAAGAATCCACCCGTTTTCATTATCCCAATATGGTATAGTCGCCTATACTTACCTGATTATATTTAAGTTTATATTCTACATAGCTTCCTATCATAGAATTATCAATATTCACATTTGTCAATTTAGAATTCGATTGAATGATGCTGTTTGTAATAATTGAATTTTCAATTACAGTATTGTCACTGATAGAAACATGAGGTCCAATAACTGAACTCTTAATAATTACATTTTCACCTATATAGCAAGGGTCTATAATGATTGAATCGGTAGTTTTCAAAGAAGTACTCAAAAGCGACTCCCTCTTATATATTTCAAGTAAACGTTGGTTGGTATAAACAGTGGCATCCTTATTTCCACAATCGAGCCATTCATCAACC
>CAZVOS010000273.1:0-4988 GCA_964628845.1 uncultured Bacteroidales bacterium
CTTAATATTGAGATATCTCTTAATGGCTCAGTATTATTGGCACTTCTCCATACTACGCTTCTTAAATCATTGGGCTTGATAAGGGCTTCAATTAATACAACAAACTTTAAAAAAGATAAATTTTCATTAGTTGTAAATTCATTTTTAAGCAATTCAATATCATTCTTATTCTTCTTTTCAACAGAGATTAAAAGGGTTTTGAATTTTTCTGACAATAAGTTCTTGTTATAGTCAATAATAATAGGATATTTTATTTTTAAGTTTTCAACAGTATCTAATATTATATTGTAATCGTATCCTGCAATTTTTTCTGTTTCATTATTTTCAGTAGTATCAATGCCAAGTTTACCACCAAAACCCGTATTATCTGTTGAATGGTCGAGCACATCAAGGGGGCCTCTGCTGATGATGATATCATAAGCGGGGTTCACATTTTTGCAAATAAGTTCAAAAATATTCTCATAATCATAGATATCTGTATTTTCATCGGCAACAATCATGAATTTATTGAACATCATCTGTCCTGCGCCCCACAAAGCATGCATCACTTTAAAGGCATGGCCATGAAATTCTTTTTTTATTTTTATAAGAACAATATTATGAAAGACGCCTTCGGCAGGCATGTGCATATCCACGACTTCGGGTAGCATAGTCAATCTGATGGGTGTAAGAAATATTCTTTCGGTGGCTTTGCCCAGCCAGTAATCTTCCTGAGGTGGAATGCCTACAATAGTTGCGGGATACACAGCATTGTTTCTGTAGGTGATACAACTGACATGAAACACTGGATAAAAGTCGGGTAATGAATAAAAACCTGTATGGTCGCCAAAAGGTCCTTCGAGTTTTAATTCTTCTTTTGTGTCAATATATCCTTCAATAACAAAATCGGCATCAGCAGGTACGTATATATCATTTGTAAGACACTTTACAAGTTCTACTCTTTTCTGCTGGATGAAGCCCGCCAGAATGTACTCATCAATATTTACGGGTAATGGAGCCGAAGCCACATAAGCATATACAGGAGCGCCCCCTAAAGCAACACTTACGGGCATACGCAGCCCTTTACTTTTATAAGCATTAAAATGTCTGGCAGAGTCTTTATGGATATGCCAGTGCATAGCTGTTGTTTTACTGTCGTATATCTGCATGCGGTACATACCTGCATTGGATACGGCTGTATCAGGGTGGATGGTGTGTACCACAGGCAATGTGATAAAGAGACCGCCATCATAAATCCATGTCTTTAATACAGGCAACTTATTCAAATCGGGTTCTTTCATTATATTTTCCTGACATGCTCCCCTCCCTTTTATCTTCTTTGGTATCCATGAATTCATTTCCTTAAGTTCAGAAATGAGTTTTAATTTATCAATAAAACCAAAGCGGGTATTATTAAATTTTTCAAAAATCTTATTTATTCTTTGCCCAATACTGTCAAGTTTTTGCACCCCCAGAGCCATACACATCCTTTTTTCTGAGCCATAGGCGTTTATAAGCAAAGGGAAAGCGGTGCCTGTACTCTCAAATAATAAACACTTGTTGTTTTGACTTTTTACGACTCTGTCAGTTATCTCAGCTATTTCCAGATGTGGATTTACATATTCCTTTACCCTTATAAGTTCTCCTCGAACTTCAAGGGCTTTGATAAAGTCGCTTAGATTTTTGTAAGTCATATTTTTAAAAAAAGTGCTACAAATTTAATTTAAAATCTTCAAGAATTATACAGCTTAAAAGGATAAATAAACACTTCATTTTAATAATATTCATTTTCAATTAAAAAGAGCTATTTATAATATTTAAATTACTTAAATTTGCTCTAATTTTAAAATCCTAAAAATAATTATATGAAAACTATACGCATACTTTTTATTTCATTTCTTTGTTTAAGTATAAGTCTTCTCACTAATGCTCAGATTACCTCGGTAGCCAATGGCAACTGGACAAGTCCTGCCACATGGGGAGGAATACCACCAACACCTGGCACTGATGTTATTATTAACCATGCTGTTGTATTGGACATAGACTACGGCTATGCTTCAGGTTCAATAACTATTAACGGAGCAGGTGCCTTGAGCGGGAATACACCCAGCAGGGCACTGGCATTAATTGCAGGAGGTAATGGTTCACTTACTGTGGGTGGCTCTTTGAGTATAGCCCGACTGGCCTTTTTTTCGGGAAGTATAACAAATAATGGCACAATAACTAGCGATAGTCTTTTTAATTCAGTTACATTTAATAATAACACGGGAGCCACTGTAAATGCTGCCCAATTTATGAATAACACAGGAGCCAATCTTACCAATAATGGCACAATAGCTACCACAAACTTTTTGAATATTGAAACGGTAACTAATAATAACAATTTGACAGCTAATGATTTTATGAATTGCAAAAGCTTCACCAATGCTGCAACAGCTCTTATAGATATCAGTTATGATTTCCTTAATTCCGACTCACTGGCAAGTCCTGCAACATTTGTCAATAATGGTTCGGTTAAAGTAGGACACAATTGGTTGAACACAGAAAGTGTTAGTGGTTCAGGGAAGTTTTGCATACTTAATAATACAAGCAATACAGGACTCATGACAGGCACCTTCGATTTTTGCGACCAGACAGGTGGTAATATAGACCTCAATACAGGAACTATACAACCTAGCATTACCTATTGCCTGTATCCCTGTGATTTGAATACAAGTGAAGCAAAAGATCTTCATGAAATTAGTATTTTCCCTAACCCCAATAATGGATTTTTTACTGTTTCTATTACAATTCCTGATACAGATATTGAAATTTATAACATTATAGGAAAACTAGTTTACAAGAATAAATTAAGTTCTCTTAACTCTGAAATTAATTTAAAGGAAGAGCCACAGGGTATTTATTTCTACAAATTACTTAAAGCTAAAGATGTTTTATATTCAGGAAAAATAATTATAAAACAATAAATAAACTACATCAATATATTCAGACTTACTGCCATCAGCAGCATACCCAGAACAAGTCCATAGACAGACAGGTGATTTTCGCCATATTCTCTGGCTGCAGGAAGTAATGTGTCGAAAGAAATATACACCATAATACCTGCAACTATTGCGTATAAAGCCCCGAAAAGACCATCGCTCAAAAAAGGCAATAACAGTAGAAAACCGATAATAGCACCAACCATCTCAGACAAACCCGACAGTAATGACCATAAAAAAGCTTTTTTACGACTTCCTGTACTGTAATAAATGGGAACAGCTACTGCAATTCCTTCAGGAATGTTATGTATGGCAATAGCCACAGCTATGGCTATACCCATTGTTGTATCCTGTAAAGCAGCGATGAATGTGGCTAAACCCTCTGGTACATTATGTATGGTAATAGCCAATGCCATCATAAAACCAACTCTTTTAAGCTTTTTGAAATCCTTATGTGGGTAAGCATTGTTTTCTTTTTCGCTTATATCTTCTACAACCTTTATTTCATGCGGATTTTCAAAGTTAGGTATCAGTTTGTCAATAAGTGCAATTATAAAAATACCTCCAAAAAAATACAAAATAGTAAGCCATTTACCCATTAATTCACCACTCGAATTATTAAAATAAACAAGAGATTCCTGAAAAAGTTCAATCATGGAAATATATATCATAACACCTGCTGAAAAACCTAATGCCACTGATAAAAATTTTGTATTGGTTTTGCTTGTAAAGAAAGCAAGTAAGCTGCCTATACCTGTGGAGATACCAGCTATAAATGTGAGTAAAAAGGCAATAATTATGCTTTCTGTTTCCATATTAAAATAAAGTCAAATTTACAAAATATTTATCCTGTATTTAAATCATTTTCGTATTTTTATAAAAAAATCACATGAAAGCAATGATATTTGCAGCAGGCAAAGGCACACGCCTTAAACCTCTTACAGATAATATCCCCAAAGCACTGATTAAAGTAAAAGGCATGCCCCTTTTAGAACACGTTATAAAACATCTAAAACAATTCGGCGTTAATGAAATAATTATCAATGTGCATTATCTTGCTGAGCAGATAAAATATTTTTTAAAAACAAAAAATTATTTTAATGTGCAATTTCACATATCCGATGAAAGTGATTTGTTACTTGATACAGGAGGGGGATTGAAAAATGCAGCAACTTTTTTTAACACACATGAAAATTTTATAGTTTATAATGTGGATGTTTTATCAGATATAGATTTGAATGAGATGATGAATGAACATATAAAAAACGGTAATCTAGCCACATTGGCAGTCCGAAACAGGCATTCAAACAGGTATTTGCTTTTTGATGATGAATTGCAACTCTGTGGTTGGGAAAACACAAAAACATCTCAAAAAATTATAAGCAGGATGGGATACAACATGCTTAAACCCTTTGCTTTCAGTGGCATACATCTTATAAATAGTGATATTTTTGGATTAATAACAGAAGAAGGCGTTTTTTCGATGACAGAGGTTTATATCCGATTAGCAAAAAATTATAAAATTAAAGCGTATTTGCATCAAAACTCGCAATGGTACGATATAGGTAAACACGATACGCTTATTGAAGCAGATAAATATTATAAGATATCCTATTGATATGCTGTTAAAAAAAATACGTACAATCCTTTTTTCTGAAAGTGCATTAATCATTTATCTGATACTGTTTTTAATACCTTTATTATACCTGAGCATTTATATTCATCCTTCGGCAGATGACTTTGTTTACAGCTCTTGGTTTAAAAATCCAAACCATACAAGCTTCTTGGAGTATCACCGCCAGAATTATCTGACATGGAACGGAAGATATTTTAGCACCCTTCTTCTGGCTATTAATCCTTTAGTTTATAAATCTCTGGCTGGCTACAAGATTTTACCCCTGATACTCACTGGCATATTCTATTCGGGATTGCTCTTGTTACTTTCGCAAATATTCAATCTATTGAACAAAAGAATGCTTCATATTATAACACTTTTAATTCTTTTGGTTTATCTGAATCTTGTGCCTT
>CAZVOS010000274.1:0-4984 GCA_964628845.1 uncultured Bacteroidales bacterium
ATAATCACCTGATTATCTTGATGTTAAACAAATAAGTCCTTGAAGTCAGGAAAAACCAGTTCGGCAACACCACTACTGCCTGGTGTTGGAGCTATAAGAATAATAACCCACATGACCAATTGACGGGCATAGATAAGGAAATGATTATCAACACTAATAAAAACCATTATCAAACAGTTGACCACCCAGAAGCGGGCTGTCCACGACAGAAAAGTTACCCCAAATGCTTTAAGCCAGAATATTATGGGCTTCTTCTTCATTTCACTTGATGTGGATATCAGGTCATCACCTGTTTGTTCAGCCCCTTTTACCCATTTGCGTAAAAAAGGTAATTTAAAAATATATAATAATAATTTTTTGAAACCGTAAGGGTTTATAAATATTGCATAAATGATGAATGTTGTAAGTACTAAAATAAAAATATATCCAATAATAAAAATGCCTTCAATACCAAAATAACTGTTGAATATCAGATAATCGCTGTTTTTGGGAAATACATCTGAAAACCCAACCATTAAAAAAACCAAAGGCACCATTAAAATGTAAAAAAGCTCATCAAGAAAAGCCGTTACCATAACAATAGCGGTTGCCTTTCCAGTACTGATACCTTCTTTATTTATTATAAATACTGCAACTGCTGAGCCACCTACAACCGAGGGTGTAACTGCCGATGCAAATTCCCACAACATAATACTCTGAAAACATTGTTTCCACGATAAAGACTTCTCTGTGAGTATTCTTAAACGGAGCATATAGGCAAAATCTCTTAAAACCATAAGAATTAAAGACATGAAAATCCATACGATAGAATATTTTTGCCATTTTATTTCAGAAAGCACATCTTTATATGTCATTTTTTTATAATCCCCTTGTCCGTCTTCTACCTTAATAAATTCTTCATTATCTGCGAACATATCTTCGTTTATATCAATCCATATATAGTTAGCATCTGGTAAATCCGACAACTGATAACGCTCTTCGGTCAGATTATTATAAAGCAAAAAAACAGCCACCCCCAAACCGATAAGTATTGGGATAATAATACGTTTAAATTGGAAATATTCGAGGGCTTTTATTTTTTTTTCCACCGCTATTGCTTTCAAAACACAAAATTCTTAAAAAAAAATGATTTTAATATGAAAATATCATAAGAATTTTTCCTCTTTTTGATAAATACAGATTTAAAGAAAAGTTTAATTTATCATCATTATTAATATTAACAATTTTTAACGCAAATAAAAGGCATTTCCTTAACAAATTTTAACGATTTATACTTGCTTAAAATATATGGCAAATTTAACTTTGCTACCCCAAATTTAAAACTTAAAAACTATGTCAGAACAAATAGATATCAGAGAACTGAATGAGCGTATTCAAAAAGAAAGCGCTTTTGTTGATTTGATTAATATTGAAATGCGTAAAGTTATTGTAGGTCAGAAACAAATGATTGACAGGTTGCTGATTGGTTTGCTCTCTAACGGGCACATTCTTCTGGAAGGGGTACCTGGTTTGGCAAAAACTTTAGCTATTAAATCGCTTGCAGCTACAGTAAAAGCCAGTTTTAGCAGGATACAATTTACCCCCGACCTATTACCTGCCGACCTTATAGGCACAATGGTTTACAGTCAGAAAAAAGAAGAGTTTATAGTACGTAAAGGACCCGTGTTTGCTCATTTTATACTGGCAGACGAAATCAACCGGGCTCCAGCCAAAGTACAAAGTGCTTTACTCGAAGCCATGCAGGAAAGACAAATTACCATCGGAAACGAAACTTATCCTTTGGAAGAACCCTTTTTGGTACTGGCTACCGAAAACCCCATTGAACAGGAAGGCACCTACCCTCTTCCCGAAGCTCAGGTGGATAGGTTTATGCTTAAAGTAATGATAACTTATCCCGAAAAAGAAGAAGAAAAATTAATCATGCGACAAAATGTAACAGGAGAATTCCCAAAGATTAATGCTGTTGTTACTACTGAAGATATCATAAAAGCCAGACAAGTAGTCAGAGAAGTTTATATTGACGAAAAAATTGAAAATTATATCACCGACATCGTCTTTGCTACCAGATATCCTGTAAAATACAATCTTAATAAATATGAAAATATGATTAATTACGGGGCATCACCACGTGCTAGTATCAATCTGGCATTGGCTGCCAAAGCATACGCTTTTATTAAACGCCGTGGTTATGTTATTCCTGAAGATATCCGTGCTGTATGTCATGATGTATTACGCCATAGAATTGGTCTAACTTACGAAGCTGAAGCAGAAAATATCACTACTGAAAATATCATTAATGAAATTTTAAATACTATTGAGGTTCCATAATATAATGTTTTTTTAGCTCTCTAACATAATTATTATATTTAGTATGGAAACAAGCGATTTACTTAAGAAAGTAAGAAAAATTGAAATCAAAACCAAAGGACTCAGCAACCAAATTTTTGCTGGGCAATATCATAGTGCTTTCAAGGGAAAAGGCATGGCTTTCAGCGAAGTGAGAGAGTATCAGTATGGTGATGATATTAGAAGTATCGACTGGAATGTTACAGCACGTTTCAACAACCCATATATAAAGATTTATGATGAAGAAAGAGAACTTACAGTTATTTTGCTTATTGATATGAGTCATTCCAACAAGTTTGGAACTGTTAAACAATTTAAGGTGGATATGCTTACAGAAATGGCTGCTGTACTGTCTTTCTCTGCCATAAAGAATAATGATAAAGTAGGTGTCATTTTTTTTACCGATAAGGTGGAAAAATTTATCCCTCCTAAAAAGGGTACCTCTCATATCTTACGCATTATCAGGGAGCTCATTAATTTTGAACCGGTCAATAAAGGAACTGATATTTCGGAAGCTTTAAGGTTCCTCACCAATGCCATCAAAAAACGCTCTACTGCTTTCTTAATGTCCGACTTTATTGACTACAGCGGCTTTGAAGATGCCATAAAGATTGCCAATAAAAAACACGATGTGGTGGCTGTTAAAATAAATGACATAAGAGAACAGGAAATGCCAGACATTGGCTTGGCACGTCTTCGTGATGCAGAATCAGGAAGGATACTCTGGATTGACACTTCAAACCCGATAATCCGTAAAAAGTATTTTGACAACTTTATTAAAAATGAACTAAAGATTAAAGATGTATTATCCCGTGCAGGAGTTGATGTGGTAAATATCAAAACCCACCAGGACTACATCAAACCACTTATGAATTTCTTCAAAAAGAGAGGACGCAGATAATTGATTATGAAGATTTTAATTATGAAAAACATTAAAAATAACGTTTCAGTTTATATTATAAAAACATTAGTTCTTATTGCATTTATTTGGGGAACTACGTTTCACAGTTGTTTTGCTCAGAAAACGGAAATAAAACTAGATACTAATAATATCTTACTGGGAGACCAGATACATCTAATAATTAGTATCACATTGCCCGAAAATGCTCATGTTGATTTTCCTGTTTTAGCAGATACTCTAACAAAAGATATTGAAATAGTGCATATTGGTAAGATTGACACAGCGTCAATAACATCTGATAAAATGTTTAAGTACTCCCAAGATATTACTATTACAGCATTCGATTCGGGCTATTTTGTGATTCCTCCTTTGCGATTTATCTATACTTTTTCTTCTGATACGGCTAAAATGTATGCCGAAACAGAAGCCATGCTGCTTGAAGTCAAAAAAGTACAAATTAATGAACAGGAGGACATTAAGGATTTAAAAGATATTTTTGGAGCACCCTTAACATTTAAAGAGATACTTCCCTACTTATTGATTGGAATTTTAGTACTTGTTTTGGTGTATCTGGGCATTTGGTTGTGGAAAAAATACAGAAAAAAAGAGAAGTTGTTTTTTATCAAGAAGCCCCAATTACCGCCACATATAGAAGCTTTACAGGCCCTCGAAGCTTTAAAGAACAAAAAGCTTTGGAAAAACAACTTTGTGAAAGAATATTATTCAGAACTGACGGATATTATCAGATTATATCTGGAAAGGGCTTTTAATATAAATGCATTGGAAATGACTACCGAAGAAATAAAAACCGCAATTTTACAAAAACAGTTTGATGAATATTTAAAAATTGATTTAAGACATGTTTTAGAAATATCAGATTTGGTGAAATTTGCAAAATACCTGCCCATTTCGACTGACCATGAAAATTGTTTTAATAAATGTCTTTTCTTTGTTAAAGAAACTTCTCCGAAAGATAACTTCGAAAGGGAAGAAAAAGAGATTTCAACTTTAAATAAAATGAGTTCAGAATCTGAAAATAATAATGAAAAACCAGAATAGTAAGCCATGAAATTTTTATCAGATATAGAATTTTATCACAGCTATTTTTTGTTTCTCTTAATAATAATTCCTTTACTGGTATTGTGGTATTGGTTTAAATACAGAAAGCAGAGTTATCCCGATATTAAATTATCTGATGTTACTGGTTTTAATGGGCACCATAAGCCATTTAAACACTACCTCATGCATGTTTTATATGGTGTAAAACTCTTGGCTCTTACCTTATTAATCATCGCTTTAGCACGCCCTCAATCAAGCTTATCTAGGCAGGATGTGAATGTTGAAGGTATAGATTTGGTGATGGCACTTGATATCTCAGGCAGTATGCTGGCCGAGGATTTTAAACCAAACCGTCTTGAAGTGGCAAAGAGTGTGGGTGTTGATTTTATAAAGGGAAGACCTGACGACAGAATTGGTCTTGTTGTTTTTAGTGGAGAAAGTTTTACACAGTGTCCCTTAACAACCGACCATGATGTGCTTATTGATTTATTTTCTTCGGTAAAAACAGGGATGATTGAAGATGGTACAGCCATAGGAGATGGGCTGGCAACTGCTGTAAACCGACTCAGAAACAGCCCTGCCATTAGCAAAGTCATTATCCTTCTTACCGATGGTGTAAATAATATGGGGATGATAGCTCCGCTTACAGCAGCTCAGATTGCAGCCCGTTTTAATATC
>CAZVOS010000275.1:0-3559 GCA_964628845.1 uncultured Bacteroidales bacterium
CGGCGTTTCGACACAACTGGCAACAGGTGTTGGTACCGAAATAACTGTAAAGGAGCGCTTCTCTCGCCCTCACAGCTTGGGTATATTTTATTCTATGGTTACACAATATTGCGGATTTAAAAGAGACAGCGATGAATACAAGGTGATGGGGTTGGCTCCTTACGGGAATGCTGAGGCATACGACATGCATCCCATACTGTCCTTTAATAATGGTTCATATAGTTTTAACGACAGTTTTCTTCGTCCTATTCCCGAAGGTCAATCGCAACCGACACGTCAGGAGATGATGTTCAGCCAGAAGCTCTGCGAGAGCTATGGCCCACATCGTTTAAAAAACAGCCCTCTCAGCACCCATTATAAAGATTTTGCTGCATCAGCACAAAAGCATCTCGAAGATGTTATTATTGCTCTGGTAACCGGCTTTCACAAAAAAACAGGGCTTCGCAAATTGTGTTTGGCAGGTGGTGTGGCACTAAACTGTCTTGTAAATCAGAAGTTGATGAACCTGCCATTTATTGATGCTTTTTATGTGGCACCCGCTTCGAGCGATGCAGGTGTTTCGCTGGGGGCAGCCATGTATGTGGCTGTGCAAAACGGATTTACTGTTGACACATTCGACAATGTGTACTGGGGTGCCGATTATAGCAATGACGATATTTTGAAAACACTTCACGCTATCCAGGTTTCTTATAAAGAAGTTGAGCCGGCAGCAACGGCGGCCCGACTTATTGCCGAGAACAAGGTTGTTGCATGGTTTCAGGGAGCTGTGGAGTTTGGACCGCGTGCTTTAGGAGCCCGCAGCATTTTGGCTAACCCCTGCAATCCTCAGATGAAAGACATCCTTAATCACAAAATAAAATTCCGCGAATCGTACCGTCCTTTTTGTCCGAGCGTAACAGAAGAAAAATCGCATGAATACTTTACAGGGAAACATCTACAATCACCTTATATGACCATCACATATGATGTAAAACCCGAAAGGCAACAACAGATACCTGCTGTAACACATATAAACAATACAGCACGCATACAAACATTGAATCAAAAACAAAACCCCTTGTTTTACCAACTTCTTACTGACTTGGGCAAACTGACAGGGCATACTGTAGTAGTTAATACCAGTTTCAATACAAACAATGAGCCCATAGTTTGTACACCAGCCGATGCATTGGCAAGTTTTTACCGCTGCGGTATTGATGCTTTGGTTATCGGGAACTTTTTGGTTGAGAAATAAAGAATCATTTTAATTGTTTTATACAATCCTTTACAAGCTTTCCGCAGTAAATAATCACGCCATTTTTTCTTAACACAAGGGTGTAAAAAGCATCCGATAAGTCATCAATAGTGATATTTTTCTCTTGTTCGCCTGGTTGTGAAATATAACAATCGTATGTTTTAACTTTTGTCCCAAGCAAATTAATTAAATCTATACTGTAGATACCGATTTCCTTAGCCATAAAATACAATTTAATATCATAGCAAAACGGATTGGGAATACATTTAAAATATAATTCATTAGTGCTGTAAAGAGGATTAAATGTTCCTAAAGAACGGCTGGCTTCGGAGGTATTGCCATAGCAACCCAAGTTAACACGGTTACCGTTAGGTGCGGTTTCCTTGCTGTAATCGGATGCAGGGTCGCCGGTATCTATCGCAGGACTGTGCTGGGTATCGCTTACCCAGACGCTATCTGTAAAACGCCCTGTTTGCGATAACAAGTGATAATCGGCATGAGCTATATCTGCAAATAATGGATTGAGGTGTAAAACTCCGTTACCATTTATAGTATCTTCCGAAATGGAGTATGTAACTGCTAAAGTTGAAGTGGGGTGGATTTTAAAATCGCCGCCATTATTCCAAAAAATACTGTTTTTAACAGTTACTGATGTATTTGCATCTAAGTAAATGCCATTGCCTTCTACATTCTGGGTATTATAATTACCCGCCACAGTACAGTTATCTACATAAAGATACGAAGGTGTGCCTGTGGTGCCCTGGTCAACAGCTATGCCACCACCGGCATGTGTATGGTCTTCGGCATAGTTATTATATACCAGATCGTTGTTCATATAAACTGTAGCTTCGTCGTCCACAAAAACAGCACCTCCGTAAGTAGGGGCATGATTGTTAAAGTAAATATTTCCCGAAGAAATGGATGTATCAGGCATTGTTGCAAAAAAAATAACTGCTCCACCCCATCCATATCCGCTCAACACCCCTACCCTGTTGTTTGAAATAACATTATCAGTAATTATGGTTTTTCCATACAAATAAAGCCCACCACCATGGTCCGAATTAGCCCAATTATTATCGATAAGATTATACCTTAAAAGGTTATTCTGTCCGTTGGCACTTAAAGCACCGCCTCTGCCTGCACGGTTATTTCTTATGATGTTGTTTTCGACAGTAATATAACTCCCATTCACGCATATACCACCACCAACTTCATTGTCCAAAGTATCCCATCCATTATTTTCAATGGTATTATTAGAAATAATAATATTCTCGTGAGGGGGCCAGGTGTAATCGTTATCAAGAAGAATACCTCTATGTCCTCCACTAATGACAAAGCCATCTACTACAGAATTGTTGCATTCGTATCTGAATTCAATAACAGCACTGGTATCAAGCCCATGTATCTCTGTTATGTATGTTTGATAATCTCTGTTGATGAAATCGCCTCCACTGCCAGCAGTATAATCACTATTACTACCGCCCTCAAAAGAACCAAGTAAGATGAGCTTTCTATAAATAATCAAAAGATTTTCGTTATAAATTCCCTGAGCCACCTTTATTGTATCAAAGTTATCGGCAATATTTATGGCATCCGAAATATTTGCAAAGGGATATATTTCAGTCCCATCATGAAATAAGGTTTGATTGTTGGCATCCACATGCCATACTGCACCAAAAGAAGTATTCAATGTAAATATAAAAACTGTCAGGAAAAACCACTGATTACATTTAGACTTTATAATTTTTACTTCTCTCATTAACATTTGTTGTTCGATTTATTTGTTTATTATCAGTTTAAAGTTCCTCAAAATATTATTATTCCTCACCAGCTTAATTATGTAAATACCTGTTTGCAAATGTGTAAGGTCAAGATTATATGTCTCTTCTGATGGTGTTTTAATAGACATTATTAATATGCCCAAAGTATTGAAAATTTTTATTTCATCAGTTTGCAGTAAACCCTCAATAGCCAGTTTTCCGTTTGTGGGATTAGGGTTTAATTTAATTTCAGCCGTATTCATTTCCTCTGTATGTGAAGTATTATTGCAGGGTATCATTAAAGAGTTGAACCAGTTCATCATAAATAGAAGAGCCGGCCCTGTACAACTGCCATGTGTTCCATTAGTATTCAGATTGATGGCTTGCACGTCAATAGCACCATTGGCTTGCATGTGCTGTAGTGCATTTACGGAATTAAGGTACGAGACCTGTTCGTCCGATTGACAATAAAGCATCCTCAGAGGTGCTAAAGGTTTCCAATCGTAATTATCATTTAATGCCAGATTCTGAAAAACCGGATGGGTTTTGGTATAATGGTCTAACA
>CAZVOS010000275.1:3569-4970 GCA_964628845.1 uncultured Bacteroidales bacterium
TCTGATAAACACTGTCCTGCAAGTATTCATGTAAAGAATCGGGCAGGGCATTATTCAGTTGGGTCATATTATAATTGCCATTGAGGTAGGGAGGAATACTTACATCGTAGGGTGGTTTTAAGACTTC
This sequence comes from uncultured Bacteroidales bacterium, assembly GCA_964628845.1. Classification (GTDB taxonomy): domain Bacteria; phylum Bacteroidota; class Bacteroidia; order Bacteroidales; family PXBB01; genus JAKIYU01. The sequence continues at coordinate 3,697 of CAZVOS010000275.1, forward strand.
AGAAGGATTTGAAAACATATTCTGATACACATTATTAAAAGCAAATAGTAAATAAATGATATAGCCCTGACGCGGATAGGCAGGATTAAGAAAAACCATTTCTGCCTGTGCTCCCGAGAGGTCGTAAGGGCCTGCCCCGGGTGCAGAAGCTGTTATGTTGAATTCTGTTGTTAATTTATTATCTTCGATGTATTTATGAGTAGCCATAGTGGCATGTCCACCCTGCGAGTACCCTGCTAAAAACAACTGTCCGTTATCACTTATGTTCAGGGTGTCGTTCATCAGTTCGCGACAGGCCCTGAGCAGGTCAATTGTGGCTTTTGCTTCAGTTTCTGCATGCAGGTATGGATGTAAGCCAGGACTGTCGCCAAGCCCCAGATAATCGGGCATGGCTGCCACATAGCCAACTGTTGCAAATAGCTGACCTACAATTGCCTCGCTGTTATTGCGAGAAGGCACATCGGCTTTTCGCAATACAGTGCCATGCTGAAACGACACCAGAGGAAATTGATTACATGAATCAGTTACTGGCAACATAAAAGCACCTGAAGCCAAAACGGAATGGTTACCAGCATCGGTAGTATGATATTGTATGTAATACACATCCACATCATATATAGGTGTTATGCCGGGCATCTGGTTGAGATTTTCCTTAGGAATTGTAGTGATTTTGTAATAATCAGAAAGGTAAACCTGAGCATAGGAATGTACTGTGCTTAAAATACATAAAAAACACAATATTTTCCTCAGTATAAACATGATAGGTTTTTATCAAAATTTTACAAACTTCTGAACAGCCATAAGATTATTGCTGTTATATGCTTTAAGCATATAAAATCCATTCTTTAAATTTCTTACATCAATAGTTGAAACTGATGAGAAGCTTTCAAATTCTTCTACCAGACAAGCTTTGGTGTCGAATATCTGTATTAGGTAATGGCCATCATTTGCAAACTGAATATTAATAAGATCCTTAACAGGATTGGGAAACATCAAGAACCTATCGGGTTCTTTATTCATATCTGAACTTCCCTGAATAAGATTATCTACCATTTTAAGTACGTGATGGTCGGGGTCAAGAGCAATGCTGTCTATATGAGTAGTAAAAGGAATTTTAAATATTTCAGCACTTTGGTTTTGTTCTAAGAAAACAACTGTATCGCCTTGTGATGTATAAATTTTAAAAGGGATAAGCATTTTGAAAAACGGGGTAATTGTAGTGGATGTTGTTTGGGTATTTGTGATGATGAGACTGTCGTTGAACTGCAACCATA
>CAZVOS010000276.1:0-4965 GCA_964628845.1 uncultured Bacteroidales bacterium
TATCTTAATCTTACAGGGTCCGAAGAAAATCTCTTTATCATTTACTTCTGTAGGGAAATGGGAATTGCCTAAAAATCCTGCTCTTATCATTGAAGCACTTACAGCATTTGCGAAAGAATCTGAAAAGCCCATCAAATATAATATTGTTGGTGATGGTTCTTTGCTTAAACCCATATTGGAAAAAATAAAAAATTATCCTTTTGAAGTAATGTATCATGGGGTGTTAGATAAGGAAAGTATTGCTGAGATATTATTTAAATCCGATTTTTTATTGCACTGTTCTGAAGTTGAAACTTTTTCGGTTGTTATTGCCGAAGCCCATTCTTGCGGTGTGCCTGTGCTGGCTTCTAATAAAGGAGCTATGCCCGAATTGATTGATGCTTCAAATGGGCTTGTATGCGAAAATACTGTTCAAGATTGGCTAAAAGCATTACAAAAAATTATACATGTTAAATTTAACAGAGAGCTTATCAGCGAAAATGCCAAGAATCGTTTTGATACAAGAAAAATTGTCGAGAGTTTAAACCAATTATATAATCAATTATAAAATGCATAATACTTTTGGTAAATTATTACAGCTTACAACATTTGGTGAGTCGCATGGAATAGCCGTGGGTGGCATTTTAGATGGTTTTCCTTCTGATTTTGAGATTGATTTTGAATTTATCAATCATGAAATATATAGACGTAGAACGGCTAAAGATTTGTTTGAAAGTTCCAGAAATGAGGAAGATAAAGTGCAGTTTTTATCTGGTATATTCGATGGCAAAACATTAGGGACGCCTATTGCTTTTGTGGTATATAATAAAGATGCCCGTTCGGATGACTATGAGAAATTAAAAAATATTTACCGTCCTTCTCATGCCGACTATACTACTCAGATGAAATATGGTATCAGGGATTACAGGGGTGGGGGCAGGGCTTCGGCAAGAGAAGCATTGTCGTGGGTGATTGCAGGTGCTTTTGCTAAAATGCTCCTTAAACAATATAATATTAACATCACAGCTTTTGTGTCGCAAATAGGTACTATAGCCATAGAAAAAGATTATAAAAAACTGAATTTTGCAAGTATTAAAACATCTAAACTCTTTTGTCCTGATAAATTAACAGAAGGGAAGATGCATAAGTTACTTGTAAAGATTAAAGAAGAAGGCGACACCACAGGTGGCAAAGTGAGTTGTGTCGTTCAAAATTGTCCTATTGGACTTGGTGAACCTGTTTTTAATAAACTGCAGGCACAGTTGGCAGAAGCCATGCTTAATATCAATGCAGTAAAAGCATTTGAATATGGCAGTGGTTTCTCAGCCATAGAGATGAAAGGTACAGAACATAATGACTCCTTTATTAATGTAAAGAACCAAATATCAACTGTAACAAATCATTCAGGAGGCATTCAGGGTGGCATCAGTAACGGAGAAGATATTTTTTTTAATGTTGCCTTTAAACCAATTTCTTCAATTAATAAAGAACAACACACTGTTGATATGTCGGGGAATAAGATGAACTTTACTAATAAAGGCCGTAATGATGTATGCGCCCTACCAAGAGCTGTTCCTATTGTTGAAGCTCTTACTGCATTGGTGCTGGCTGATAATCTGCTGATGAATAAAAGGTAATATTAATCAACTTTGGTGGATATAATTAGCAGATGTGATGAGGGAATTATCCCTTAACCTTAATGTCTTTTTTAGTGTTTTCGTGTTATTAATTTCTAACGCTCATATGGTATATAAAAATTATATGTTTTTAACTATTACTTTATTTAATATATTTGCAAACTATACCATTTAATTATTCATTCGATTTACTAACTAATTAAAAATGTATGACAGATACCTTATTTTATAAGAAGTTAGATGTGCATTTTAAAAATATTAGAAGAAATATCATAGGTAATAATTATAGAATTGAAACACCTATAGGTTCAAAACCCTTATATTATGCAGATTGGATTGCCAGTGGAAGATTATACAGACCCATTGAAAAGAAGATAACAGATTTTTTTGGTCCAATGCTAGCCAACACACATACCGAGTCGAGCGATACTGGTATCTTTATGACCACAGCTTACCATAAAGCTTTGAATATTATTAAACAACATGTCAATGCCAGTGAAAATGATGCTATTATAACTTTTGGCACAGGGATGACTGGTGTCATTAATAAATTCCAGCGTATTTTAGGTCTTAAATATTGTGGCAAGATTACCAGAAGAGAGTGTATAGGCACTTACGAAAAACCTGTGGTGTTTATTACCCATATGGAGCACCATTCCAATCATACTTCTTGGCTTGAAACCCACGCCGATGTTGTGGTGATACCACCAGGGAAAGATTTACTGGTTGATTTAAACAATCTTGAGAAAAAGTTAAAAGAATATAAAAACAGAAAAATTAAAATTGGCTCTTTTACTGCATGTTCAAATGTAACCGGTATCGAAACACCTTATTATGAGATGGCTGCTTTGATGCATAAATACGGAGGCGTTTGTTTTATCGATTTTGCGGCTTCAGCCCCCTATGTCCTTATAGATATGCATCCCAAAAAGCAAGAGCAGAAACTGGATGCCATATTCTTTTCACCCCATAAATTTCTAGGAGGGCCAGGAGCATCCGGAGTTTTGATATTTGATAAAACATTATACCATAATCCTGTACCCGACAGCCCTGGTGGAGGTACTGTTGATTGGACAAATCCATGGGGTGAACATAAATATATTGATGACATTGAAGCACGTGAAGATGGAGGCACACCTGGTTTCTTACAGGCCATTAAAACGGCTCTATGTATCGAATTGAAGAATTATATGGGTGTTGATAATATGCGCATCAGAGAAGAACTTTTTTTAGAAATAATTTTTAAAAAGCTTTCTAAAATAGACACACTACATATATTGGCAGACAACTGCCTGAAGAGATTGGGTGTTATTTCATTTTATATTGATGGCTTACATTATAATCTCGCTGTCCGATTGCTTAACGATTATTTTGGTGTTCAGTTAAGGGGTGGCTGTGCCTGTGCCGGAACTTATGGACATTATCTTTTGGATGTAAGTTATGAAGCTTCTCAAAAAATTACTTCTAAAATCAATTCTGGCGACCTCTCAGAAAAACCAGGATGGGTAAGATTATCCCTTCATCCTACAATGAATATTAAGCATATCAATTATATTATGGAAGCTATAGAACAGCTTGTAAAAAATAAAGAAATTTGGAGTAAAGACTATATCTATAATTATCATACTAATGAATTTAGACATAAGCACTGTATTGACATTGAAAGGAAAATGCAGCATGCATTTAAAATAAATTAATTATACTAAAGCTCTATGAATGCAATCATCATTTCAATAGGTAATGAACTGCTGTCGGGGTATGATAATACCAATGCTTCGTGGCTTTCCCAAAAATTAAATGAAACAGGAATTTCTGTTATAAAAATACTTACTGTACCAGATTCTAAAAATGATATTTTTGATGCTATTGATGCTTCTTTGATACAAAGTGATATCATATTAATGACGGGTGGATTAGGCCCCACAAAAGATGATATAACAAAAGGTGTTTTATGTAAATACTTTAATTGTGGGTTAAAAATATGTGAAAGTAGTTATAAAAATGTTGAAAAAATATTTAAAGACAGAGGGCTTAGCGTAAGCAGTCTTAATAAGAAGCAAGCTGAAGTGCCTGAGCTGGCCAACACCATTCCTAATTTGTCTGGTACTGCACCTGGCTTATGGTTCGATATTGAAGAAAGAACTCTTGTTGCCATGCCTGGTGTGCCATTCGAAATGAAACTCATGTTCGAAAGTTTCGTTATCCCCAAATTAAAAGACAAATATACGCTTCCATATATCATATCAAAAACTATCCTTATACAAGGTATCGGAGAATCAGCATTATCAGAATTAATAGCACCCTGGGAAAAATCAATACCACACGATATCAAATTGGCCTACCTCCCTTCACCAGGCATTGTAAAACTTAGACTTACTGCGCTTGATATTCAAAAAGATTTTTTAGAGAACACCATAAATAATTTAACATCGCAATTGCAACAACTCATACCTGAATACATATATGGTTATGACAATCAAAATCTAGAAGATATTATTGCTTCTTTATTGATTAAGAAAAATGCATCTGTTTCAATAGCAGAAAGTTGTACAGGGGGCTATTTATCTCATTTAATTACTTCCTGCCCTGGAAGCTCGGAATATTTTAAGGGCTCTGTAATTGCCTATTCAAATCAAATTAAAACAAATATACTTAAAATTAAATCATCAATTATTGATATACATGGTGCTGTAAGCGAAGAAACAGTAAGAGAGATGGCTGTTAAAGTTAAAAAACTCTTTAATACAACCTACAGTATAGCTGTTACGGGCATTGCAGGACCTTCAGGGGGAACCCCCCAAAAGCCCGTTGGTACTGTCTGGATAGCAGTTGCTTCGCCTGAAGCTATTATATCAAAAATCTTTTTATTTGGAGAAAACAGGAATCTCAATATAAAAAAATCATCAATAACGGCTTTGAACCTATTAAGAAAACTATTAATAATAAACTGATAACAGTACTCTTTTATTTTAATATTCTTTTTTTTGTTTTTTGTAAAGAAATTATTTATAATTTTATACGGCTTATTTTAAACCTATTTTTTGTTATTAACTAGCTTATTTTGAAGGGTTTAAAAGAAAAATTGGCCTCCGATTAGATAATGGATAAAATTGAATTAAAAATTCTTGGCATATCTTATACACATTCTAATACTTCTGCTTATGCCTTAATATTGGCTGAGACTTTAGGACAAAGAAGATTGCCAATCATCATTGGTATTTCGGAAGCACAGGCCATTGCTATAGAGCTCGAAAAGATGAAAGCCATACGCCCATTAACACATGATTTGTTCAAGTCGTTTGCCAGTTCTTTCAACATTTTTTTAAAGGAAATTCTTATCAATAAGTTT
>CAZVOS010000277.1:0-4954 GCA_964628845.1 uncultured Bacteroidales bacterium
TTGGTGGTATAGCTGAATCTCTTAAGTCCCCACTTTATAATTATTTATCCCTATATGGATTGCAACAGGCCAATGAATTTGTAAAGTTGGTTTGTCTTGCAGGTGTTGAGGCATGGCTCGATTCAGGTTTTAAAGTACCTTTATATCAGGAAGGTGAAGTGGATGATGATACAGGGCTTATTATGGGTAGTGGTATAGGGGCAATAGATATTATAGCTTCCCGTTTGATACCTTATACCGATAAAGGTCTGATTAAGAAGATGAGAAGTACTATTGTAGAATACAGCATGTTCAGCGCTTCTACTGCAACACTGGCTGGCATATTGGCTCTGGGTAATCAGTGTTTTGCCTTGTCTTCAGCTTGTTCCAGTTCAACCGAAGCTGTCGTAATGGGATACGAAAGAATTAAATGTGGCAGGGCTAAAAGAATGCTTGCAGGAGGTGTTGAGGTTTTTACACCATATACATGGTCGGGCTTTGATGCCATGCATCTCTTGACTATGGATTTTAATGAAAAGCCCCAAAGAGGCAGTTGTCCTATGAGTGCTATAGCTTCTGGCTTTGTACCCTCAACTGGTGCAGGTGTGTTGATGCTCGAAGATTATCAAACAGCTACTGATAGAGGGGCACATATTTATGCAGAAATTAAAGGAGCTTATACCAACAGTGGCGGACAACGAAAAGGCGGTACTATGACTATACCCAATAACGAAGGCGTTATTAAATGTATCAGGGCATGTATTAATGATGCAGGTATTAGACCTGAAGACATAGATTTGATTTCAGGACACCTTACTTCAACTAAAGCTGATGCCATCGAAGTGAAAAACTGGAGCGATGCACTCGGCTTAAAAGGGAATAAATTTCCACATATTAATGCCCCAAAATCAATAACAGGACACATGATTGGAGCAGCAGGCATAGCAGAAACAATTGCAACAGCATTGCAAATAAAAAAATCATTTATCCACCCGAGCATCAACTGCGAAGTTGTAAATCCTGATATCGAAAAAATTATCGACATCGAAAAAATACCTCAAAGTGCCCTGCTAAATAAAGAACTAAATTGCGTAATTAAAGCCAGTTTTGGCTTTGGCGATGTAAATGCCTGTCTCGTTCTAACAAAACCCTAAGCTTATTTAAGCTGTAGTTTTACATCTGATAGATGTATTGTCTCCCCATGATTATTTGTAGCCATAATGTTTTCAATCCATAGCTTTTTTGAAAACCCTTCCTTCTTCAGATTTGTTCTCATCTCATCAGTTATTGCCCCATTGTTGTTATTCCGAACTTCTATAACATATTTTCCTTCCTCAAAAAGCATACTCATCGAAAAGGATACAATTTTCATAATTTTTTTCTTGTAAAGGTATAAATAATAATTGTCAATTCATTATTTTTTATACTTTATCTCATTCACTACAGTATCAATTTCGCCATCAGCATACTGAATTTTGAGTTCCTTGCTTGTAATCCATTCAAGTGTTTCATCTGAGCTTATTTTATCTTTTAAATAATAAGTAATTAGCATTAATCCATCTTTTGTGTAAGATGTGCTTAAACGCGTAATGCCCTTATGAGCAGATATGTGGCTCATCAGAAACATAAGTTTTTCGTCAAGCTCTTCTCCTGGCATCTCATCTAAAAATATAGAACATATATCAAAATTGGTTTCCTTATAAACATCACAGTCATTAAACTTATAATCAAATTCAGGGTAAAAATCTTTATAGAAGCTAAAAGCTTTAACGAGAATAAAATTTTCTGTATAATCCTTCACTTCGAAATTTGTTGTTTGCTCATAATCATTTTCCCCATCAGATAAGACAAGTGTTTTCTTTTCAATAATCTCTTTAAGTTCTTGAGGTGTTATAATATTGGGGTTAAAATAGAATGTGGCAGGTGCTGGTTCTCCATAAGATATTCTAAAACCATAAATACCTTTGTTTTGTGTCATTTTTTCGAGCATGTAATCTGCATCAAATTCATCAAAATACCTGTCTACCTTAATAGCCCATACAGCAACATCAGTATTAAACTGGGGTTTTTCAATAATGTTCTGTGAAGGAGTGAAAATTAATTGCCCTAGTGCGTCATGTGTGAGTTTGTACGGATTATAATATATTTCAGCTTTATAGGTTTTAACATAGGTTTTTACTCCCAGTATGCCCTCTATACCACGCAGATGTAAGGCAAAAGACATTGAGCTGCCATAACATTTTATTGTCTTAAGACCTTCAATAGTATATATTTCAGCTTGTTCAATTTCTTTATCGCTACCCCAAAATTCGCTGATGGTTGGTATTTCATATTTTGTTGTTAGTATCAAAGCGAGGGCAAACAAAATTACAGTAGCCGAAGGTGCCAGCCAACGCAGATTATTTTTGGTGTTTATATTTAGGGCGTTATTTTCAGGACATGCACTCACACAATCACCACATAAATGACAATCTATGTGTTTTACAACAGCCATTTCTGATACAGGAATACCCATCGGACAGGCCTTGTCGCACTTCTTACACGAAGTGCAAAAGTTGACCTGCCTCGTAATTTTAAAAAAGGGAATGCCAAATAATTGCATCCTGTATGCTTCAAAGATAAATCCTGAGATACATATGATGGATAACAACACCACCCATGAAAATATAAGCGGACTTATCCATACGATGAAACCATATATAAGTACTATTGGGATAAACAGGATGATGAGTGCAAAAATGTTTGTTAATGCCCCTAGCGGACATACATATTTGCACCAGGCCTGACGTATAAAGATAGCACCAAGAGTAAAAATGAGAATGGCTGCAATGGCATAGGTCAGATTTACATCATTATCAAAACCTGAGAAAAAAGCATAATAGGGGTCGAATTTCTTACAAAACAATTCGCTCGATAGAAATGTATAATACAGAGTGATAAAAAGTAGTACATATTTAAATATCCTCAACCCCCTGTCCCAGTATCCTCTAAAAGTATATCGGATTTTATATTTCTGACCATATTTACCTAAAAATTCTGAAAAAATTCCTAAAGGACATACATAACTGCAAAATAATTTGCTGAAAATAACAACAGCAAAAAACAAAGCCAATCCCATCCCTATTTGAACTGTTGTCATGGAGCAGGCCAGACTGCCGTTTATCAGGTAACTTCCCAAGGATTGCAAACCTCCAAAAGGACAATATGCTTCTATATCCGAAACATAGGTTTTATCTAAATATGAACGTAAAACCATCAGCAGAAGTAATACAACAACTAAGTATTGGATAGGTTTACGATACATATTAATTTTAAATATTGTTTTCATTTGTTTTTTTATTTTTTTGCTAAAATAATTTAAATTCTTTAGAAAAATCTTTATGTGAATTATTATCAGGAATATTATAGAACGTTTTTCTCATTAATCTACATTTGAATTAATGTTTTTGTTATTATTCTTTTATAAATTAACTACTTTTGCAAAAAAAATATGAAAGATGAGTCGAGTTAGTATAAATAAAATTAGTAAGTTCAATTCAGATGATACACAATTGATACTTGCTGAAAGATTCTCTGATTTAAATGAGGATATGTTTACCGAAGATGAGCTTAAATTTATTAAAAAGCAACTTAAAGAGAAAATTTTTAATATCACTGTTAACCGTTTGGAGCGATGGATTTGCATTTATTTTTTTAATTCATTAAAGAGTGATATTAATAGCAGGTTAGAAGAATACAGAAGAACGGGTAACGATTTCTTTAACTTTTGGACAAAAAATAAGAATAAAAACCTATTGATTCTTGATGTTCAGAAAAATGCTGAATATACATCTTGTTTTTTGGAAGGGATGGCTTTAGGAGCTTACAATTTTGATAAATATAAAAAAGATGCCAATAATAATTATGTATTTAATATTTCATCTAAAGCTCTTAAAGAGAATGATGTTGAAGAATTGAATAAGCTGATAGGAGCTGTTTATAAATGTAAGGACTTAGTCAATGAACCCCATTCGTATTTAACCACTTCAAAATATGCCGAAGAGATTAAAAACATTGCAAAAAGCAGTGGTTTAAAATTAAATATTTTAGATAAACTTAAAATATCTTCACTCAGGATGGGAGGGATATTAGCTGTTAATAAGGGCAGCAGCGAGCCCCCTTTTTTAGCAATAGCAGAATGGAACCCTGATAATGCTATCAATAAAAAACCCTATATTCTTGTTGGTAAAGGTATTACATTTGATTCAGGGGGATATAGCATGAAAACTGCAATGGGCATGGAAGAAATGAAATTCGATATGGCAGGAAGTGCTGTCGCTATCAATGTGATAAGTCTTATCGCTCTTCATAAATTACCTATCTATATCATTGGTCTTATCCCTGTAACAGATAATATGATAAATGATAAAGCACAGGTGCCAGGAGATATAATAACCATGCATAATGGCTCTACGGTAGAGATACTAAGTACAGATGCAGAAGGGCGTCTGATACTGGCTGATGCTTTGAGCTACGCTCAGAAATTTAAGCCCGAATTAGTTATTGATGTGGCTACTCTCACTGGAGCAGCTCATATTGCACTGGGCAAATATACCATTTTTGCTATAGGTAAAGACTATAAGCAATATATGCAAAAACTCTTAAAAAGCGGCGCATATGTTTATGAGCGACTTGTTGAATTTCCTCTCTGGGATGAATATGCCGAATCTTTAAAATCACCTATTGCGGATATGAAAAATGTGGGAGCAAGACATGCCGGGGCTATTGTGGCTTCCAAATTTCTGGAACATTTTACCGATTATCCATGGATTCATCTCGATATAGCTGGCCCTGCCTATTTTACTAAATCATGGAACTACCATTCTGAGGGAGCCACTGGAATAGGTGTAAGATTGTTGTACAACTTTTTTAAGAACATCGCAAAAAATAAATCTAAATAAATACTAAGTTACAACATAATAAAGGTCATTTATTA
>CAZVOS010000278.1:0-4921 GCA_964628845.1 uncultured Bacteroidales bacterium
TGAAAATTCATCACTTCATCAATATTTTTGTAAGCAGAGGCAGCTTCGTCGAGGTCTTTTTTATGGCGTATGCTATGAATGATACCCTGCTTGTCGAGATTCGCCATTTCATTCTCAAGATTAAGTGTTTTAATTGCTTGAGTACGACTCATCAATCTGCCCGCTCCATGCGAACAGCTCATAAAACTTTCAGGGTTTCCAAGTCCTTCCACAATATATGATTTTGTTCCCTGACTTCCCGGTATAATACCGATTTCTCCTTCTTTAGCAGAAGTTGCACCCTTGCGATGTACCAATACTTTTTTATCGAAATGTTTTTCCCATGCAGCATAATTATGGGCTATGTTGATAATGGGTTCAAAAGTGCAACTTGAAACAATATCTGTAAAAGATTCCTGTACCCTTGTCATCATCAGCTTGCGGTTTGCAAAAGCAAAATCTACACAATACTTCATTTCCTTGTAGTATTGACTTGCTTCACCGGTATCAAAAGGCAGATATGCCAGATCAGCTTTGGCACTTACAGAAGTGTACCAAATGGCATTCAGTTTTTTAGCCCTATTGTTATAATATTCAGCTACTTTTAAACCTATGTTGCGGCTTCCGGAATGCAGCATTATCCACACATAAGCGTTTTCATCTTTTTGAATTTCTATAAAATGATTACCACCACCTAAAGTACCTATCTGCTTTAAAGCTGACAAGTAATTACGCCCCACCACTTTAAGTTCATCAAGATTGTGTCCCTGAGGCATTAAAGATTTATCCTGTCTCTCTTTGTGATGTTCAAAACCCAAAGGTATGCGTTTTCTGATTTCATTCAATATGGGCTTTATTATATCAGCAGACAACTCATCTGCCACTAAATTTGTCTTTACAGCACACATGCCGCAACCAATATCAGAACCCACAGCATGGGGAATAATAACGCCCTCAGTAGCAATAACGCCACCAATGGGCATACCATAACCGGAATGGGCATCAGGCAACAGCGCTACATGCTTAAAAATAAAAGGCAAATTAGCCAGATTTTTAACTTGCCTTAATGTGCCTTCATCGGGTTCATCAAGCCACATTTTAATAGGATGCTTTTCTGTTGAAATAACCTTTTGCATTTTATCTCTTATTAATTGATTACAGTTTTTAAGCTTACAAAGAAAATAAATATTTACGCAATGTAATTACGTAGTTCAAATTATTTTTAATATTTTTGCAAAAAAAATAAGATGCCAGTTAACCGCCTTGCTCTGATAAGATACAAAACCATTGATAATTGTTTGCGTAACCGCTACCGAAAATGGACTATTGAAGATTTGAGAGAATTTTGTTCCGAAGCCTTGTTTGAATACGAAGGACGTGTTGAGGGTGTGAGCATGAGAACCATACAACTTGATATTCAAAATATGCGCAGCGATAAGCTTGGGTATGAAGCCCCTATTGTTGTTGTTGACAAAAAATATTACACCTACGAAGACCCCGCCTACAGTATAACCAACATGCCGTTAACGGCTAATGATATTAATACTTTGTCCGAAATAACCAATACGCTTGTGCAATTTGGCGGTTTCACAGCTTTTGACGACATGGCTGATGTGCTCAAACGCATTGAGAATAAAGTGTTTGCCATAAACAATAAGTCACGAATTATTATTGACTTTGAAAAAAACACAGAACTGACTGGTCTTAAATTTCTTGACCCGATTTACAATGCCATCAAAAACAAACAAACGCTTAAAATTGTTTACCAAACATTTTCCAGTACTAAACCTATTGTATATATTGTATCGCCTTACCTTCTGAAGGAATACCGGAACCGCTGGTTCTTATTCGGTAAAAAAGATAGTAAAGACAGAATTTCGCCATTGGCACTCGACAGGATGTTAAGGATTAGACCCATACCAGAAGAGACATATATTGAAAATACTGAATTTGACCCTGATACCTTTTTTAATGACATCATTGGCGTTACAAAACATGAAAAAAATCCGGTTGAGAAAGTTATTTTCCGCGTTGATAAGAGTCATGCGCCTTATGTCAGCACTAAACCATTTCATCATTCTCAGAAAGTGATTGAGAAAAAAGAAAATTATACGCTATTTTCGATTGAAGTCATTCCGAACTACGAATTAGAAAGAGAACTGATAGGCTTTGGTGAATTCCTTGAAGTGATTGCACCCATCTGCCTCCGTAATAAAATCAAATACCGTCTGCTGAACGCAGCCCGCCTATACGATGTTAAATTAAATTTTTCAAAGGAATAATATCGCGTATTTAGAATTCATCTAAATTTCATTGTTTTTGAAAAATTTCTGCATCTACGCAACTTCATTGCGGAGTGATGTTTTTACTTTGTCACTAATTTAAAACAAAAGAAAATGAAAACTATTGCCAAAGCCCTGAAAGAAAAAAACAAACTCAAGAACGAGATTGCTTTAATTGAAAGGAAACTCAATACACACAACTCCATCATCAAAGGAAATAAAAGACCCTTTGATATAGAAGAAGTTGACAAACAACTGCATGAAAAAGTAAATGCGTTGGTTGCATTGAAAGCTGCTATCTCAAAAGCCAATGCACCCGTGCAGGAGAAAATTTTCCGTTTGGCTGAAGTGAGGGGTTTAATATCATTTTACAGAAAAATGACAGTAAAGGAAGGTCTTTTTATTGAAGGATACAGGGACGAAGCCCACGACTATGAAGCCCTCTTCAACGAGGCTGAAATAGAAGTAAAGGTAAAAAAACTTGAAGAAGAAGCCGAAATATTGCAAGACTCGTTAGACAGTTTCAATTTCACAACAACAATATAAAGCGCTGAAAGATATGGATGCAATGAATATCTATCATCGTTGGCTTTAATAGTCATACGCTGATAAACTAATAGAATGTACAACACAGGGAATGATTCTGATTATCATAACGCAAGAAGCACCCTGTGACGTCAAACCTTAAAGCTCAAGCTTTAAAATTCATTTACATTCATTGTATTTATTTCCGGTAAGCGCTTTTATAATACAAAGAAGGGACCTGCAAACTTCAGGTAATTGATACCAGAGTCACTGCAGGAGGCCTTCTTCTAAAGAAAAATCAAACAATTTCAAAATAATGTTATAAATTGTCAAACCTACAAACTAATTTTGTTCGATTTTTAAATTAAAAAAAATAAAACTATAAAATGGAAAACGATAAAAATAAAAACCTTTACCTCCTCCCCGATCATGATTTGAATGCAGGTCGCCTTTTTATGTTCATGTATAATGAATTATATTATTGTTATGAATTTAAAGGCAAATATGACGAAGCTATGTTACTTAAGGAGATTACCGAAAAATTCCCAGATGCAAAAGTGATATATCGTTACGAAACCGAAAGAAATGAGGATTACGAACAAGAGAATGACCTGCTTCAAGATTATGTAAATGAACAAAATACTGATTTAATTTTTGAGCTCGAAAAAATGGTATTGCTTGATACAAGTAGAAATCAAATGACTGTTTATTACGAGAGGCAAATAGATATCAGCAAGTATCAAGAAGTTTTAAGAAAGTGTTTAAAAAAAACTGAAAAAAATCATAAATTTAACCTCATTGTTAATTCACCTTATGGGGATTCTTCGCTTGATGTAGAGGAATTTGACATCAGAAAACAGGATATTAATATTTCTGAAAATTATAATGACGATTTTCAACTTATAAACGAACGCATTGTCAGTTTTTTGAATGAAGAAAGAAAAAGCGGTTTGATTATTTTACATGGTAAACATGGTACAGGTAAAACATCTTATATCCGTTATCTTATAAGCCATGTAAGTAAGAAGTTTATTTATTTACCCTCCTATCTGGTTAATGACATAAGCAGTCCGAGGTTTATTCCTTTTATCAAAGATTATAAAGACTGTATTCTTATCATTGAAGACTGCGAAGAAATAATCAAGTCAAGAAAATCAGGGAATACATCAAGTGCTATCGAAAATCTTTTAAATCTGGGTGATGGTCTGTTATCCGATGCATTATTTCTGAAAGTTATTTGTACTTTTAACACCGAATTGAACAATATCGATAAGGCATTATTACGTAAGGGCCGATTGAAAGGCAGGTATGAATTTAAAGAACTCTCTGCTGAAAAGGTTAAACATTTATTTAAGAAGAACAACATCACAAGCTTCGAGCCCAAAGCCATGACCCTGGCAGAAATATACAATATTGCAGATGACTTTACAGATGATTCTCTGGAAATGAAAGCCATTGGATTTAGTAATAACTAAATAAGCATTAATCAGCTTATCAGCAAATCATCACATTAGTTTTTATCTTTCCACTTTTATCTTCACACTCTTAACAATATCCTTTGCCGTAGTAATACTACTCAAATCTGTAAACAGCTCCCCAGTTTTCCCCGCCCAATGGCTGTGACCAATAAGTTTCATTTCGTATTCGGGTAATGGATTCTGAGTATCCACAGTAACTTCATAAACCAAAGCAGGTTGGCTGGAGGATTTATAATCATTGTCGAAGGGATATTTGTTGTTATGCCAGTAGTTGTTCCAATCCCACGACTGGTTAATTTCGAACAGGACACGGAATTGCTTAAGCTGTTGCTTATCTGTTTTTGTATTTAAAGTAAAATTACCTTGGGGTGTAGCCCCTGTATATGCATCAGGAACAGGGTTTTGCTGTGATGGCATATACAAACCATCGGTTTCTTTTACATTTCTTTTATGTGCCCAGTATGGCAAGCTTGCAGGGCGGCGTATAGGACCGGGTAGCCATTTGCCTGAGGACTTATCCCCATGCTTAAAAAAACCTTTAGCCACAGATTCAACCACATAGAGTGTTTGCACATAATTGCCCTCCATATCTTCTACCCAGAAAGCCATCAAGGGATGGTTATGGGTTTTTCCCTTTTCAAATATTATCTGTAGTTC
>CAZVOS010000279.1:0-4920 GCA_964628845.1 uncultured Bacteroidales bacterium
TTGCAGAAATAATTCAGGGAGAAGCGGGTATTGTTCTTCCGAAAGAAGGATTTATTGAAGAACTTGCACATTGTTGTAAAAAGAACGGCACATTACTTATAGCAGATGAGATACAAACAGGTATGGGAAGGACAGGAAATATGTTTGCTTTTCAGGACTATAAAATCACTCCTGATATAATAACCTTAGCAAAAGCATTTGGAGGGGGTATGCCACTGGGTGCTTTTATTTCATCAAATTCAATAATGAAGACATTAATAAACCCGCCTTTAAGTCATATAACAACATTTGGGGGGCATCCTGTATGTTGTGCTTCAGCTATGGCTGGTTTAGAGGTATTAGAAGAAGAGAAAATTATTGAAAAAGTCATTCAAAAAGGAGAACTCATAAGAAGTATTTTAAATCATAAAAACTATAAGATGCATGGGAAAGGTCTTTTTTTAGCCATGAATTTAAAAACGGCTGCTTTCAATATGAAAGTGATAGAAGGGTGTATTCAGAAAGGACTCATAACAGACTGGTTTTTATTTGCCGACCATTGTTTACGTATTGCACCACCTCTTAATATTTCTGATGAAGATATCAAAAATGCCTGTCTGATAATCAAACAGGCCATTAAAGATTTAGATTAATTTAATATTATTTCTTAATAATTGATTTGTCAATTTCGACCACTTCACCTTTTATTTTATAAATATCCGGACTATTTACAGAATTTGACATAATAGTTACTGTACGGTTAATGGTTTGAATTTTAGGAAGAATTTCAAATTCGATTTTAACTGTACCATATTTACCAGGCATAATAGGTTCTTTAGTCCAGTCTATAACACGTGTTCCACAACAACCCCTTACATTAGAAACCACAAGAGGTTGGTTCCCTGTATTTGAGAACTTAATAGTGAGTTTTGCTTCAGGAATATGCTCAATATCTATTTTTCCATAATCATGGTTTGCTTTCTCAAAAGTAAGAATAGCACCAGATACACTATTTTGTGAAAATAAATTTACTGAAAAAACACTTATCAAAATAATAAATGTAAGAGCTATTTTTTTCATTTTATTAAATTTTTTACGACACAAAAATACACAAAAAAAATGCCATGACTGTATGATTATAATTTTGTTAACGCTTTTTAAGATAGTAATTTATATAAAATCTAAAGAGTATGTTTAATTACTTCATATTCAAATCATTAAGTAAATGTAAAGTATTTTTATTAACATAATTATCACATATCATATTAATTTACAACATTTTACATAATAATAAAAAAATATATAAAAAATAAATGTGATATTTGATTTGTTTTTAATTTTGCTCACATTAATTAAAGTGTTATATAATATATAATTAAATCAATATATGAATGCAGTTTTTTTATATTCAGTATTATGTTTAAGTTCAATAGGGGCATTATCGGCTGTTATTTTATATTTGGTAGCCCAGAAGTTTAAGGTAATTGAGGATCCCCGTATTGATGTTGTAGCAGAATTACTTCCAGGGGCTAATTGTGGTGGCTGTGGATTTGCTGGTTGTCGCAATCTGGCAGAAGAAATAGTAAAGAAGGAAGATTTGGCAGGTTTGATGTGTCCACCTGGAGGCAATGAGACTATGAAAAAAATTGCAGCCGCATTAGGATTGGAGGCCAGTGAATCGGACCCTATGATTGCCGTATTAAGGTGTAATGGTTCTAAAAGCCATGCCCCACAGAAAGTTATATATGACGGAGCTACTACTTGTTTATATGTTAATATGTTATTTGCTGGTGAAAGTGGCTGTCCTTATGGTTGTATTGGCTTAGGCGACTGTGTGGTATCCTGTCAGTTTGACGCTATGTATATTGACCCTGAGACAAACTTACCTGTCATTAGCGATGAAAAATGTGTGGCTTGTGGTGCCTGCGTTAAAGCATGCCCCAGAGCAATTATTGAGTTAAGAAAGAAAGGCAAGAAAGACAGGAGAATATTTGTATCATGTATCAACAAAGAAAAAGGGGCACCAGCTAAAAAGAATTGTGCGGTGGCCTGTATAGGTTGTGGCAAATGTGTTAAGGTTTGTAAATTTGAAGCCATAACTCTCGAGAATAATCTGGCATACATAGATTTTAATAAATGTACTTTATGCAGAAAATGTGTTGAAGAGTGCCCCACTTCAGCTATTCATGAATTGAATTTTCCGCCCCGCAAGCCCAAAGTAGAAACTGCTGAAAATCAAGAAAATAGCCAGAACAATACTGAAAAGAAAGAAGCAAATTAATATTATTAATAATTTAAGTATATAATGAAAACCTTTAAAATTGGCGGTGTTCATCCCAAAGAAAACAAGCTCTCATCACATAAAGCCATCGCAGTATTACCCTTGCCAAAAATAGCTTATATACCTTTGTCTCAGCATTTAGGGGCACCTTCAGTGCCAGTAGTTGACAAGGGAGCAAAAGTAAGAACAGGACAGTTGATTGCCAAATCGCAAGGTTTTATTTCAGCCAATATTCATTCATCAGTCTCTGGAACTGTAGCAAAAATTGATGATTTAACAGACAGCAGTGGTTATAAACGAAAAACTGTTGTGATTAATGTTGAGGGCGATGAATGGGAAGAGGGCATTGAAAGGACAGAAGAAATTAGACATAACTGCGAACTTGAGCCAAAAGAGATTATAGATAAGATAAATTTTATGGGTGTAGTAGGTTTGGGGGGGGCTACATTTCCCACTTTTGTAAAACTTATGGTGCCCGAAGGGAAGAAAGCAGAAGTACTTATAATTAATGGCGTTGAATGCGAACCCTACCTGACATCGGACCATCGTTTGATGCTTGAGAAAGGTGAAGAGATGCTTGTTGGGGTAAGTATATTAATGAAAGCTCTGGGTGTAAACAAAGCAGTCATAGGTATAGAGAGTAATAAGATGGATGCCATTCAGCATCTGGCTGGACTTATAAATAAGTTTAAAGGCATTGAGATAGAGCCACTCAAGGTGATGTATCCACAAGGAGGGGAAAAACAGCTTATCAAAGCAGTTATAAACAGGGAAGTTCCTTCGGGCAAGTTGCCTATTGAAGTGGGTTGTGTGGTACAGAATGTAGGCACTGCATATGCTGTATATGAAGCCGTACAAAAGAACAAGCCATTGTTTGAGAGGGTTGTCACAATAACAGGCAAATCATTAAAGAATCCCTCTAATTTTCTTGTACGAGTGGGCACACCCATTAGCGAGCTGATTGAACAAGCTGGTGGATTGCCTGAAGATACCGGGAAGGTAGTAAATGGAGGACCTATGATGGGTAAATCGGTTAATTCACTTGATGTGCCTATAGTTAAAGGGTCATCAGGAATTCTTATAGTAACAGAAGAAGAAGCCCGTCGTTCTGAAATACAGAACTGTATCAGGTGTGGCAAATGTGTAAGTGTTTGCGCAATGGGACTTGAGCCCTATCTTATATCAGTAATGGCTGAGCTTGGTAAGTATGAGGAACTTGAATCGGAAAGAGTGATGGACTGTATAGAATGTGGTTCCTGTGCTTATATTTGTCCATCGGGCAGGCCACTTTTAGATTATATCAGAATTGGCAAGAATAAATTAGGTATAATACTCAGGAACAGAAAATAATTTGAATTAAATTAATAATAAAAACAATGGGTTTATTGACAGTATCAGGTTCTCCACATATACACGGAGATGAAAGTGTAAAAAAAATAATGTATGGTGTGGTCATAGCAATGGTTCCAGCCATGCTTGTTTCCTTTTATTTTTTTGGCTTAGGTGCTATAAGAGTTACAATAATAGCCGTAGCATCCTGTTTATTATTTGAATATCTCATACAGCGGTATTTATTAAAAGGAGTAGCCACAATAAATGATGGGTCAGCTATTATAACTGGGATGTTATTATCTTTTAATGTGCCGAGTGGGCTTCCTGTTTGGATGGTTATAATTGGTTCTTTGGTTGCTATTGGTATAGGGAAGATGACATTTGGAGGGTTAGGAAAAAATCCATTTAATCCTGCATTGGTAGGTCGTGTATTTCTACTGATTTCATTTCCTGTTGATATGACAAGCTGGCCGAAACCAGGGACATTCAGTACAGCTATCACAGATGCCATTACAGGGCCAACTCCATTAGCGATTATGAAAGAAGGGGTTTCGAAAGGACAAACGGTGACAGATATCTTAGCATCAGGTAAAATTCCTTCGTATGTAGAAATGCTGCTTGGTAACATGGGTGGTTCAATAGGAGAGATTTCTGCCATAGCTATTATAATTGGTGGTATTTATATGTTGATACGAAAAATTATTACCTGGCATATTCCAGTTTCTTTTATTTTATCTGCTTTTATTTTTTCAGGTATATTGTGGTTAATTGACGGTACACATTACGTTGACCCTTTATTTCATCTGGTTACAGGCGGCTTGATGCTGGGGGCAATTTTTATGGCAACAGATATGGTTACATCTCCCATGGCTCCGAAAGGTCAAATTATATTTGGCTTGGGATGTGGCTTATTAACCATGATTATTAGGATTTTTGGGGCTTACCCCGAAGGTGTTTCATTTGCCATATTAATCATGAATGCCTTTGTACCATTGATTAATAAAGCATTTAAGCCAATTCGATTTGGAGAAGTTATTAAAACAAAATAATATTACTTAAAAATATAACATAAGATGGCAAAGACAGAATCTACTTTTATAAATATGTTTGTTACATTGTTTGCAGTGTCGCTGATAGCATCCATGTCGCTGGCAGCCATATACAATGTAACCAAAGAACCCATTGCCAAATCGAAGGCACTAAAAAAAGAAAAAGCGATAGCCAAGGTATTGCCTGAGTTTGATAAAATAGAAACATTTAAAATACTACCACCTACAGGTAAAGATTCAGTGGAGTTTAATCTGGCTTTTAAAGGAACTGATACTGTT
>CAZVOS010000280.1:0-4913 GCA_964628845.1 uncultured Bacteroidales bacterium
CACGGAATTGTATTTCCGAAATTTCGGGATAGGATATACCTAAACGGACACCGCGGTGTCCCATCATGGGGTTATTTTCGTGTAAGTCCACTCCCCTCTTCACCACATCTCTAATCTTAATCTTAAGTTCTTTGGCAAGTTCAGCTTGCTTTTCGTGGCTTACAGGAACAAATTCATGTAAGGGTGGGTCGAGCAGGCGGAAAGTAACGGGGAGCTTATCCATAGCAAGCAAGGTAGCTTTAATATCTTTTTTAACATAAGGATATAATTCATTAAGTGCTTTTATACGCTCTTCTTTAGTTTTACTCAGAATCATTTTTCGCAGTGCCAGCAATGGTTTTTCGCTTCCTTTACCGTAGAACATGTGTTCGGTACGGAAGAGTCCAATACCTTCGGCGCCATAATCGCGGGCCACCTTAGCATCTTCTGGGGTATCAGCATTGGTACGCACACCCATGGTACGGAATTTATCCACTATCTTCATATACTCTCTAAAGCGGGGGTTTTCGGAGGCATCTTTGAGTTTTAAGTCCCCATGATACACATAACCCTTAGTACCATTTAATGTTACCATATCACCTTCTTTAAGAATGATGTCGCTGTCTTCAATCTTAGCAGTTTTATTGCCTGCATCAATATGCAGTTTTCCTGCACCTACAATACAGCATTTACCCCATCCACGTGCAACCAAAGCTGCATGCGAAGTCATACCCCCACGTGCAGTGAGAATACCAACGGCAGCCCTCATGCCTTCTACATCCTCTGGATTTGTTTCTTCACGTATTAAGATAACATTTTTGCCACTGCGTTCCCAGGCCACAGCATCCTCGGCTGTAAATACCAATTGACCAACAGCAGCACCAGGACCGGCAGGTAAACCCTTAGCCAGTATATCCACTTTCTTTTCTTCCTCAGGGTCGCATATAGGATGCAGTAATTCATCTAATTGTGCTGGCTCGACACGCATGACGGCTGTTTTTTCGTCAATAAGTTTTTCTTTAAGCATATCCATAGCCATGTTAAGGGCAGCGGTACCAGTACGTTTACCAGCACGACACTGGAGCATATAAAGCTTGTCCTCCTGAATAGTAAACTCTATATCGAGCATATCTCTGTAGTTATTTTCGAGAATTGTTCTTATTTTACAAAGGGCTTTATAGGTATCGGGCATCTGCTCCTGCATACTTTTAAGGTGATTGTTTTGTTCATTCTTTGTATCCTTGTTCAAAGGATTTGGTGTACGTATGCCAGCAACCACATCTTCGCCCTGTGCATTGATAAGCCATTCGCCATAAAATAGGTTTTCTCCGGTAGCTGGATTACGTGTAAAAGCCACACCTGTAGCAGATGTATCACCCATATTTCCAAATACCATTGCCTGTACATTTACAGCGGTGCCCCATTCGTCAGGAATGTTTTCAATACGTCTGTATGATATGGCTTTCTTGCCATTCCAGCTTTTGAATACGGCTTTAATGCCACCCAAAAGCTGTTCTTTGGCATCATCGGGAAATTCTTTTCCAATTTCTTTTTTTACTTTCTTTTTAAACTCTTCGGCAAGATATTTAAGGTCGTCAGCAGTAAGGTCTGTATCCTGTTTCAGCTTTTTTGATTTCTTATATGCATCCAGTATATCATCCAGTTTTTTTCTGATGTTAATATCCAGTCCCTCAGCTTTATCCATCACCACATCGGCATACATCATAATGAGCCGTCTGTACGAATCCCATACAAAACGTGGATTTTTTGTTTTGTTTATCAAACCGGGTATTGTGGCAGAACAAAGCCCCACATTAAGCACTGTATCCATCATGCCTGGCATTGATTTTCTGGCACCTGAACGACAAGAAACCAATAAAGGACTTTTAGAGTCGCCATACTTCATGCCCATCTCTTTTTCTACTTTTTTCATGGCTTCCTCTATCTCATGAAATAATGATTTAGGAAGCTGACATTTGTTATCGTAATAAGCCGTACAACATTCGGTTGTTATTGTCAGGCCTGCAGGTACAGGCAAGCCCAAATTAACCATTTCGGCTAAGTTAGCTCCTTTACCACCCAATAGGTTTTTCATATCTGCTTTACCTTCGGCTTTTTTACCACCAAAATAATATACATATTTTACTTTCTTCGATTTTTCTTTTGACATTTTAATTTTGTTTTATGTTTATAATTTATAAATAATACCCTTTTTAAAGAATTGCAAATTTATCAAAAAAATATTTTTTTTGTAAACTCCCAATATTAAATTTTCTATAAAAAAAAGGATAAATTTTCCGTTGTATTAATCTTTTATGCATCTTACCGACAAGCCCATTGATTTGCTTCTGTATATAGGAGAGAGAGCCGTTCCTCTATATAAAAGGGATATGCCCCAGGCATTATTATCATCAATTTGAGTAGAAGTCCAGAAATAGGCACCACTGCCTATAAGGTTGAAATTTCCATTGGCTCCTCTAAGTCCACCTGCAAATGCCTCAAATCCTGATGCACCACCTTTTTTTACTGGGGAGCCGGCAACTGTTTCACCACCGAAAAATGCAATAAATGTGTTCCATTCTGTTAATGTTGGTATGTGCCAGCCTTCTGGACAAATACCCTGTACCCCTTCCCGTCTTTCGTAGTTCATCATCTCATTCCAATCGTACAAACCGCCATACAAACCGCAATTATCTTCTTTGTTATCGTAACAATATTTCTCATTAAGATTATTGTTTTTAACATCAGCATGGTCTGCTTCTGATGAAAAATTAAGAACATAATTTCCTATGTTCAGATTGTCTTTTAACCAACATTGGTTTCCTATTTCAATAGTATAATAATTACGATTGTCGTATTCAATGGATTTAACATTATTACAGGCAGAGGTGGTAGTAAATGAGAACTGGTCGCCATAAGCCACACCTGCAGCATTTATGGCATAGGCCCTTGCATAATAGGTAGTTTTTGCTGCAAGCATGGTGATTTTGGTTGTATATGTGCCTATTCCACTTCCACTGGTCATTTTATTGTTAGAGATGGTTGGATTTTGAGAAGGACTCCAGCAAACACCTCTTTCGGTAATAGGTGCTCCTCCATCCGAATTGATAGTACCACCAGACATGGCTGTTGTAGCTGATACATTTGTAATTTTCGCAGTAGAAATGCTGGGGAGTTCAAGTGTTGTAAAGCTTATCTGATTGCCGAAAACAGTCCCGTTCTGATAGGTGGCATAAGCTCTCGCATAATATGTTGTTGAAGGTTTTAAGCCGGATAAAGAACTTTTATACACACCCGAACCATTACCATCAATAGTATGGTTGTTCTCTAAAGTAGGATTAGGTGTAATAGCCCAACACACACCCCTGGCAATAACTTTATTTTTTGAAGGTATTATATAACCACCCCCAAAAGCTTTGGCTGTGGCATTTTTTATGTTTGTTGTAAAAGTTGGCGGATTGTAAGCACCAATCTTTGAATTAATCTTATTGCTGCTATAATCAAATACCGCATATTTTGCCACATAGTTCTCCAAATCCTTACCCAAATTTTTAATATTTATCGCAGGAGATGGCTTTTCTATCTGAATTGGTAGTTGGAGATCTGAGAATGACCCATTATTATTTTCAACACCTATGTTTAAATAAATTGGTAAATTGCCTTCACCTGGCACATAGTTTTTATTCACTCTTACATAAATCAAAAAATCAACTGTTTCACCATAAGCCAAATGGCCTAGTTTCCCTTTGCCATTTTCTATCTGAATATTTCTGTTTTTAGAATAAATGTCGTAGCTTACATTTTTAGCTATGCCCTTTTCGGTGTTTTGAACAAAAACACGTACCTTCACCTTCTCCCCTAGCTGTATCCTGCCGTCTGTTTCGACTACTGTAACCCTATCCCCAAAATCGATAATTTCAACACCACCAAATTCAATTTTGGCAGGATTATAAGACACAGTGTTAAAAGTAAGTTTTATATTTTCAAAATCATAACCAAATTTTTCAAGAATTTTAATATTCATTTTGTTTTCCATCGATTTTAGATTTGCACTTGCTTTTATTGGAAAAACAACCTGAAAGACGCCATTAGGAAATATGGCAGGAATGTTATGTTCTTTTTTATCAAATGTAATATCAGGATTATTGGTAATGGGTTCGAGTTGAATGTTTAAATCTTGGGCTCTGCCATCACCACAATTGTAGAGCGTAATATATATATCAGCACTTTCACCGGCTTCTAGAATGCCATTTCTGTTTTCGTCTGCAAATATAAGGTTTGAAAATAGATCAGGAGGCAAATCCCTGTCGGTATTAGGTAACATAACAAAAAACACAGGTACGCTCTCTCCTACTATCTGAGCAAAGATATATTTATTAAAAAATAAAGTAAAGAGTATAAATATTATTGAAATTTTAATTTTCATTATTGAAATATTATTAAAATATTAATCATTTTTAATGCATCTTACATGAAATGCGCCACTTGTATTATAATTTTTATTTATCACACCATCATAGGAGTTATTCAGATACCTGTAATAAGGTAAACCATCATGATTTTTTGAAGATGTCCAGAAACGTGTTCCAATATTTTTTTCCACAAAACTGCCATTGCTTAAGCGGTATCCTTCCAATAAAGCACCAAATTGATTGGGAGCTGTTCCTTTAAGTGCTATACCTGCAGTATAATTACCACCAAGATAACTGACCAGTTTTTCCCATTCCTCATCAGTTGGAATATGCCAGCCATTAGGGCAAATACCTCTTGAGCCCTCAGTTTGAATGTACATCATCATTTCATCCCAATCGTAAAGCCCGCCATAAGTGTTACAGTTGTTAATACTGTCCTCATAACAATATTTCTCTATGGCACCATCATTAAAAACATCAGAATGAGGGTATGGTCTTACAGTTGTGTTAACAAACGTACCT
>CAZVOS010000281.1:0-4869 GCA_964628845.1 uncultured Bacteroidales bacterium
ACAACAATTCAGATTTATTAAACAGAAGCTCCGAAAATACATGGTTTAATAAAATCCCTATCCAGTCAGATGATGATAAAGATATAAGTTTAATTACATCATTGAGCATGCTTGAAACAGATAATGATGAGGAACCAGGAGATGATTTAATGCAATATCTTTTTAATTATTCTGCTTCACTCAGTGTTCAGAAATCATGTTTTTCGGATACAGTGTGCGTCTATAATATAAATTGATTTAATCCAAGAAGAAATATACTTTCATAATAAAGACCACTTAGGCAGGAGCACTCAGATTTCTGACTGATGTTGTCGCTAATATAATACATCAACTGAAATATTTGCCTTATGACGAAAACTTCATTGAAATGAGGGATATATGGGTCATAGATTATAAGTTTAACGGCAAGGAGTTAGACAGCGAGACTGGGCTGTACTATTATGGGGCGAGGTACTATGTGTTGGAGCTATCTATTTGGCTCTCTGTTGACCCTATGGCAGATAAATACCCCAGCATGAGTCCGTTTATATATTGTGCGGGGAATCCGGTGATGTTGGTGAATCCTGATAGGAGGTATTTATACCGACTTTCTATCAAGTTACTTAATATAATTCACTTGCTTCGAGAACAGCACAAGTCATTTTTCTTGTTAGCGGTTTGGTATTAGATGTTGCAACAAATGACGAATCTTAAAAAGATTTTGCCGAACTTAGGTATAGGTTACCAAGAATAAATTTTACAGGACACTAAAGATTTTATTTTATAAACTTACCCTGATATGTTTTATTAGCTGTGATACATCTGATGTAATAAAGGCCTGTTGTAAGTTGGGAAATATTAACAGCATGAAAATCATGAGGTATGCTGTTGTGAATATTTTTTTCTGAGATAAGCAAATGTCCAAGTACATCAAATATTTCAATTTTTTCAGGGGTGCTGTTTGATTGAGGAAAATACAGGTTTACAACATCATTACATACAGGGTTTGGGAAAATAATAAGAGTATTGATTTCTTTATTAATATTATTTATTGATGATGGGTTAACTTGTATAAAGTCATTTTTCATTTCATTATCAGAGCCATAAAAGTTGGAAGCAATTAAAGATACGAAATAAGTTCCTGCTGTGTTATAGGTAATCATAGGGTTTTGAAGTGTTGAGGACGAAGGGGTGCCTCCTTCAATGTTCCAAAGCCATGATGTGGGGTTATACATGGATAAATCTGTAAATTGAACACTGTCTCCTTCATCAATAACAGTTTTGTCAGATGTAAAATCAGCAGATGGTGCTAATGTTAATGGATATACAGTGATATAGGGTGATTTTATAATGACATCATTACCAAAAGCATTATTTACTGTGAGAGAAACATAATAGGTACCTACATTGTAGTATTGAATTAAAGGATTCTTTAGAGTGGATGTGGCAGGAGTCCCCCCCTCAAATTCCCACAACCATGAATTTGGATTATTGGCAGTTAAATCGGTAAACTGTACAAAACCACCTTGTTGTACTGTAACGGGATCGCCCAAAAAATCAGCATCAGGGGCTAAAGTAGTTAAAGAGATAGGGAGCGTTATAGAGTCGTTTCCACATGAATTTATAACAACAAATTTAACATTATAATTGCCATAGTTTGCGTAAGTATGTGTGGGATTTTCAAATGTAGAATTAGTCCCATCACCGAAATCCCAATAGAACGAAGTTGCTGGTCCTGAAGTATTGTTGAAATTGACAGATAAGTTGTTAACAAGATATGAAAAGTCGGCATCTGGTAAATCAAGAATCTCGGCCAGTACAGGAATGCGTTCACTTACACATGCTTCGAGCAATACTTCCCATTCGTAAAAATAGTAGTAATAAAATGTGGGGTTAGAACTGGCACTGCTGCTTTTTATTGAAATATAATCGGGTATAGTATAGGGATAGGAAAGCCCGCCCGATTTTCGGTAGAGGTTGGGATATACAGTACTGGCAAGTTGTAAGTTGTTGCCTGCTGGAATGTTACGGTTAAGGTTTATTCTGCTGATGCCAGATGGTACAAATACAACAACGGAATCTAGTACCTGAGCAGCACTGTTGCGTAAATAAATGGTTCTGTTCCGGGCTGTATCTGCTCTTACTTCAACAGATAGTAATTTTACGGGCTTATAACAATCAAAAATGAGATAGTGTAGGGCATTTGAATTAAAGAAAATACCTCCTGATGCAGGATTTGTTTCCCCAACAGTATCAACGTAATTTGTTGTACCTTCAACGTAGTATGTGGTATTTTGAGAAATCTGTGGGGTGGTGAATGTTAAGCCAGAATCAAGAGGGTTTGTTGATTGCTGGCTGTCGTACCAATATACATCACCCGAATAGCTGGCAGAAAGAAGCACACTTCCTTGTCCGCAATGAGAAGCACTTTGGGCAAGGGGGGGTAAGGGTTTATCAACAGTTAATGTGTCATCCATATATATGTTTTGAGTACCAACGCAATTGCTTACAGAAAGATATGGTAAATAGCTGCCACTGTTATAATAGAAATGGTTGGGATTTAAGAGGTTACTGCTTGTCCCATCGTCGAAATGCCACAACCATGTGTCAGCATTTTGTATGTTGGCTGTAAAAACAATTTCTCCTGAACAACTGAAAAGTGGGTTGGCACTTATTATTGCCTGAGGCGCAGCAGGAGCTAAAGCCACATTTAAAACAGCAGTATTGAAATTACTAATACTTATATTATTGATTGTTTTAGTGGTATAACCGGGTGCAGAGAAGCTGACAGAATAGGTACCAGAAAGCAAAGGGCGGTGGTAGTTGCCTAAAGGCAGTTTTGAGTAAACGTATGAATTGTCCACATCATGTCCGCTGATGAAGACCTGTGCTTCTATAGGGTTTCCAGTGCAGGAGTCGGTTATAATCCCTTTGAGTCCATAAAGACATTGCTCCATATAAATCAGAAAAGAACGGTAATTATAATCCCAGTAGGTTGGGAGGGATGAGCCAGTGGGGGTTTTTGTATTAGAGATTTCAACAGTAACTTCTCTGGTATTGGTATAATAAGTAAGATAATCTTGCCGACTGCCAGTAACAACATACCAGTCGCCGCCATTGGTGATGCCATTGTCGAAATTGCTTCCTGAAGGGTTCATATAGGTTGATGGGCTATAATAGCGTGCTGTATCGGCATATAAATGTGAAACAAGCTGAAACCATGCATCATCAGCGTGGGTTTTTTGAGATGATGTCCACGAATCCCATGGGTAATTAATCAGTTCGGCACCACCATGGTAATTGGCCGACATTGTAAACTTCATTGAGTCGGCAAAAGCCATTGTGATGATGGTTTCCTGTTGCCACGCATTACCATCGGGGTGGTCGCCTGTTTTTGGACTTTTATAGTTTCTGTTAATATCTACTCCGTTTGCATTATAACGTGTAGCCCCTGCTACTGTACTGTTGTCGTCTGTATAGGTACCATCGGGGTTTTCAAGGGGTGTTATCCATATCTCAATATTGTTTACAAGATTGGTTATTTTAGGGTCAGTGCCATGATTCGAAAGCAGGTAATCAATTAAGCGAAGCATTAATACAAATCCTGTAAGCTCATCTCCATGCATACTTGATGAATAGCTGAAACGGGGTTCATATTCCTTAGAATTTACATTGTCACTAATTTTTGCCACAAGTATTTTCCGACCACTTGATAAAGTACCTAGATTATAGACCTTACATAAGGAAGGGTAGTCGTTCTGAAATTGATACATCATTGATTCGTAAGTACCATAAGCAGGATAAAAATCCCATGCCTGAATACTTTTCACATGCACATTTTCTTTCATTGTAGGATTGATTAAAGTACTTGGTGCAGGGAGTACAGTATAGGGCTTCTGAAAGTTTAAAAATTTCTGGAATTCATTTTTGTTGGCATAAGCATAAACTTCATTACCTGAAATGTGAGAAACAGAAATTATCTGCGAAAAATAGTCAAGCTCATTTTTGGTACTTATATTAAATTTAAAATATACTTCTACTCTTTCTGCAAAAATATCAGATATGTATTGGGGTAGGGAAGTAGCTGTTTGAGATTTTAAATCATATTTTAATACTATGAAAATTAAAATAATGATAATTAAATATTTTTTCATATTGTCATTATTACTTGGGCATTTGTATAGGCAAACCTACGTAATAAAATTAGATAAAATTTGAGAAATATGCAAAAATATTTTTAGTTGGTAAAAAAGAAATTGCCATTTTTGAAATCCACTTTTATAGTATTCTCTTTATTGACCTGAGCTCCAATAATCATTTTACTTAATTCATTGAGTATGTATTTTTGTATATGCCTTTTGAGTGGTCTTGCCCCAAATTGTGGGTCGTATCCCATTTCTGCAAGAGCGTCAATGGCATTGGCTGAGAAATTTATATCAATGCCATTATCATTGAGGATGTTTTTTAAGATATCAAGTTGCAAGTTAACGATGTCTTTAATTTCATTCTTATTAAGTGGTTTAAACATGATAATCTCATCAATTCTGTTGAGAAATTCAGGGCGTATGGTTTTTTTAAGCAATGACAAAACTTGCTGACTTGTGTTTTCAAAGATAAGATCTTCAGGTTCAGTGATATTTTCGAAATTTTCCTGAATTATATGAGAACCAATATTTGAAGTCATTATGATGATGGTGTTTTTAAAATTAGCTGTGCGTCCTTTGTTGTCGGTCAATCTGCCTTCGTCGAGCACTTGAAGTAAGATATTAAAGATATCAGGGTGGGCTTTTTCGATTTCGTCTAATAGGACTACAGCATAGGGTTTGCGGCGGATGGCTTCGGTGAGTTGCCCGCTTTCCTCATAACCCACATATCCGGGAGGTGCTCCTT
>CAZVOS010000282.1:0-4866 GCA_964628845.1 uncultured Bacteroidales bacterium
GTGTAACTGTACAGGCAGGTTCGGGACAACAGCCAGTAACACTGATGATGGATACTGTAACAGCCCCCGCAGGTTCGCAACTCATAGTATCGGCAAGAGTAAAGGATTTTATCAATATCAATTCGTTTCAGGGAACGCTTCAGTTTAACCCTGCTGTAGCAGAATTTCAGCAACTGACAGCTTTCGGATTACCCAATCTGAATAGCGGTAATTTCGGGACATCCCTGATAAGTTCGGGTATATTAAGCTTTTCGTGGAACGACACCAGCTTTGCAGGTATTGACCTGCCCGATTCGGCTGTACTTTTTTCAGTAAGTTTTTACCTTACAGGTAACCCGGGCGAGCAAACATCTCTTTCCATAACCCATACCCCCACTGGTATTGAATTTACTGATTCTCTAAACCATACACTCAGCTTTAACATAGTCAACGGATTTATAAAACTTTCAGGACAGACTACAAACAACGATTTAATTATCAAAGCCGACACAGTACTTGGTCCTCAGGGTTCACAAGTAGAAGTAGCCGTGAGGAGCTGGCACTTCAACAACATCGTGTCCATGCAGGGAACTGTTTCTTTTAATACAGCCATAGCTACTTTCGATACCATCAGCTACTACGGACTGACAGCCATGGATAATACTGATTTCGGCTTATCGCAAATAAACAACGGCTTGCTTATGTATTCATGGTCCGACCCTTCGGGCAATGGTGTCAGCATGGCCGATTCGAGCATACTGTTCACCATGCGTCTTACACTTGTCGGTAATCCGGGCTCCTACACACCCATCGATTTTATTAATGCTCCTACATCCTTAGAATGTGCCGACAACACATTAACCCCTGTAAATGTACAATACACTTCAGGAAAGGCAGAAGTGTCCGGAGATGCAAGTATTGTACTAAACGAACCTGGCATTAATGCCTACTGTGAAGGAGACAGTTTGCACATTAGCTATATAACTAACGGTATATTTATTACCGGAAATATTTTTATCCTCCAGCTATCCGACGAAAATGGCAGCTTCAGCAACCCAACCCCTTTAGACACTCTCATATCAGTCAGCTCAGGTACTTTTAACTGCACATTACCCATCAATACTGTTTCAGGTACAAATTACAAGCTCAGAGTTATTTCTTCAAATCCGGTTGTGTTGAGCAATGAAACAAGCGTTATCAGCTTATCCGAAATACCTCAGACACCCCCAAAGCCAGTTGGTATTGATACTTTATGTGCCAACCCTGGCAATACGGTTTATACCACCTTACAAGTAAGCGGTGTTACCGTTTATTCGTGGATTTTATACCCTGCCAATTCAGGAACGCTTAACCCCGTTGATACCAGCGCAACCATTGACTGGAACGACAGTTTTACAGGTATCGCCTACATCAAGGTTAATGCATCAAATGGGCAATGCACCAGTGCTTTCTCCGACAGTCTGGCCATCAGCATACTTGCCTACCCCACTGCGCCCAACAAACCAACCGGCGACACATTGCTCTGTCTGAATCCCGTCAACAGCAATTACACTGTAAGCCCTGTTCCCAATACAAGTGCTTATACATGGGTATTATATCCCGCCAATGCTGGCACCCTTACCCCCACAATCAATACCACTTTGGTTGACTGGGACAATGCGTTTATAGGAGAGGCATATATAAAGGTGCAAGCCACAAATAGCATATGTACAGGCGCTTTTTCCGACAGTTTAAAAATTGAAATCCTTAGCTATCCTTCAATACCTGATAAACCAGAGGGTGATACCTTACTTTGCATCAATCCTCCTGACAATTTATACACCATAAATATTGTAGCAGGAGCAACGGCCTATATGTGGGAATTGTTACCCACCAACGCAGGCACACTGACCAATATGGGGACATCCGTTCTGATAAACTGGAACAATGCCTACTTCGGCACAGCCACACTGAAAGTAAAAGCCGTTAATCAAATCTGTGAAAACTTGTTTTCTGATATATTGAATATCCACATTGTCAATCCCTTTGCTGCACCCGATAAACCTTTTGGCGGGGATACCGCTTCTTGTATCAATCCCCCTGACGAGACCTATTACACCCACGCCATTAGCGGTGCTACAAGCTATACATGGGGCATTTACCCCACCAATGCAGGCACTATAAGCACAGGCGATACAGTTACCACTGTGATGTGGAATGATACTTTTACTGGCACTGTTTATCTTTATGTATCCGCTACCAACGGTGTATGCAACGGTATGACTTCTGATTCCCTCGTCATTAATATTTACGCCATACCTGCCCCCCCTATTGCCCACGACACAGCTATTTGTTTTGGTATGCCCGTTCCAAATCTTACTGCCAATGGCACAGGTATTATTGAATGGTATGGCGAATGTTCTCTTTCACCTCCTGCTATATATGTTGGTCCGTCTTACCCTACCGGGCAGACCACAACAGGCGTTTATACCTACTGTGTTGCTCAGACTATACACAACTGCCAAAGTACAGGTTTGCCTGTTACGTTGACCATATATGCATTACCCGAGCCCCCTGTATCAAACGGCAATGTTACAGTATGCCAGGGCGAACCCGTACCCGACCTGAGTGTAACTGCAAGCTGCACCGTTCATTGGTACAGCGATATCCAAATGAATAATCTGGTTTTTACTGGAAACACTTATGCCACAGGGCAGACAAATCCGGGCACATACACTTATTATGTTAATCAGACCGATGGGCACCAGTGCGAAAGCACACCGGTAACCGTAACACTTACTATTGTTGCTACCCCACAACCACCCCAGGCACAGAATCAGGAATCTTGTTTCGGAGACCCCACACCCGATTTAACAGCTAGCGGTACAGGAACGATAAGATGGTACAGCGATATTTTGCTGAACAATTTAGTTTTTACCGGTAATAGCTTTCCCACAGGCCAGCTTGCTGTGGGTGTCTATACCTATTACGTTACACAAACCATTGGCAATTGCAGCAGTGCGGTTACTACCGTAACACTCACCATACATGCCACACTGCCACCACCTGTTGCCAATAATGCAGAGGTGTGTCAGGGGCTTACTGTGCCCCCTCTTACAGCTACAGGAAGTGGCACTATTGAATGGTACGGGGATGCAGGGCTGACTAATCTGTTACAAACAGGAAACAACTATACCCCTGTACAAACTGCACCTGGCACCTATACCTATTACGTTATTCAGTCCATTGGCACATGTCAGAGTACAGCAGTGCAAGTCCTACTTACCATACATGCCACCCCTTCTGCACCTGTTTCAGGGGGCAACCAGACAATGTGTGAAGGACAAACTGTGCCCCCCTTGTCAGCAACAGGTGCTGATACCATAAAGTGGTATGCTGATGCCGGACTGACTAACTACCTGCATACAGGCAGCAGCTATGTGTCGGGAGAAACAACAGCAGGTGTTTACACCTATTACGTCACACAAATTAATGCCCAAGGTTGCCAGAGTGTGGCCACCACAATTACCCTTACTATTAATGCCACCCCACCACCGCCTACGATAAACAATGTTACTGCCTGCTCCGGGAGCGTTATACCTGATATG
Organism: uncultured Bacteroidales bacterium; assembly: GCA_964628845.1. GTDB lineage: Bacteria > Bacteroidota > Bacteroidia > Bacteroidales > PXBB01 > JAKIYU01. Next base: position 3,567 of record CAZVOS010000282.1, read on the forward strand.
ATTGCAACAGGTACAGGTATTATAGAATGGTATGACGACTGTATCCTTTCGCCACCCGCTTTGCATACCGGTACCAATTATGCAAGCGGACAGACTGCGCCTGGTGTTTATACTTATTGTGTTACACAGTCGGTTAATAACTGCGAAAGTAGTGGTACACCTATAAGTCTGACCATATACGAAACACCCCTTACCCCTGTTAAGCCACAGGGCGACACCTTAATATGCCAGTCCCTTACTTACAGCTATACCACTCAAAGTGTGGGCAGTACTACAGGATATATCTGGCAGCTTAATCCCCCATCAGCAGGCACTTTGACTATAACAGATACCCTGGCAGAAATCGTATTCACACCCGGCTTTACAGGCACAGCTTATTTGTCTGTGGCGGCTTCCAATGTACATTGTACAAGTGCTTTTTCGGACAGTCTGCTGATACATTTTTCACAAATGCCGCAAACGCCCGCTCAACCTGCCGGTGATACTCTCATCTGTGCCAACAGTTCCACTTCAGTTTACAGTACCACAGCCGTAAATGCCACTACCTATAACTGGACACTTGAACCCTCCGGTGCAGGCGTGGTATCGGGCACTTCCACCACAGTTGATATTAACTGGACACAGGGTTTTACAGGCCAAGCCATGCTTTTTGTAACGGCTACAAACATTTGTGGCAACAGTCCTTATTCAGACACGCTGTATATTGATATCGTACCCTTGCCTGCCCCTCCTGTTATAACAGCCAATGGTGTTGTGCTCACATCAAGCTACAACACAGGCAACCACTGGTATTTTAACGGCAACCCCATACCCAATGCCACCAGCCAGAATTATACTGCCCTGCAAAACGGCTTATACCATGTGGTTTATACTGACACAAACGGGTGCCAATCGGCTTCTGATACATTACAGATTGTGAATGTGAGTGTTACTGAACAAAATAAAGGTAACATACTCTTGGTTTATCCCAATCCCTCCGATGGTATGTATTATTTAACCCTTGAAGGTGAAACACCCGGAGAAATTTGTATTACCGTTTTTAATACTTTGGGAGAGGTCATTTATAAACATACTTATTCCACCTGGGCTAACGGGCAAACAATTACTCTAAATCTGAGCTTTGCACCCAAAGGGGTGTATTACATACAGATAGACAATGAACAAAACAGAATGATAAGAAAAATGATTATAAAACTTTAATAGTGAACTAAAGTGCCTAAAGTGAGCTAAAGTATTTAAACCCAAATTACGCATTAGAAAATGCGCAATTTGCCTAAGCCAGACAAAATCTATATTTTGT
>CAZVOS010000283.1:0-4859 GCA_964628845.1 uncultured Bacteroidales bacterium
CAAATTGAAACTTTCCCGAAAAGTCCTTATACCACGACCACCCAGAGACTAAAATTATTCTTGCTTTTTTAATTCATTCATTCAGCTTAATTAATTAATTTTGATTTGATTAATTCTTGTAACAAATCATCTAGAATGAATAGATACTTAATATATCTGATTTGCATCATATATTGTTTTTTTACATTCAAAAACAATCATGCACAGATTTGTCACAAATATAAGCTAGTTCCTGATACTGTATTAAAGAATATTCCCGTTACTTACGAGGTACAAGAAGCCACTGGTGGCATTGCCCCTCCTACCCTTTGGGTTTGCAACTGGATAGATTTTGAAGGCAATGGTACACATGAATGCGATACTTCAGTTTCGTGTTCGTTTACATTTACAAACAGTGGTCTATTAACCGTTTTATATGAAATTAATGAACCCTTTTTAAACAACACCCAGGTATGTACAACTATGGTTTTTTCTAGTAATTGTGCACCTCCTTTTATTGAAGCTAAAGCCAATGGCATATCAGATACAACTTATGTATGCGAAAATTCACAGGTGATTCTAAATGCCAATCCTCTATCAGGTGTATCTTGCAATGGAAACTGGGAGTACTCATGGTTTAACGGTACTACTTATTATGATGGCAACGGCTTCCTCTCGTTTGGGGAAATCTGGCATCCCTCATTTTATGCTGCACAATACGATGATATAATTACTGAAAAATTATTCACTGTTAAAGTAAGATGCAGTGATTTACCCATTTGCATGGATTCTTCAAAAGTATATGTAAAACTTGCTTATGAAGTATCTGCACCCATATTCAATCAGCCGCTGCCAGATACAAGGTGTCAGGGTGCCGACACAATTGATATGTCAGTTACTGCTCTTAATTCTGATTCAATCATATATTCAGTAACACCTTTAATATCAGCTTATATACTTGACAGCACTGGCTTATTGATTTTAGATTCTCTTTACAGTGGCTCACTTTCCATAACAGCCACAGCTTATGGCTGTTATGGGCCCAAATCAATTTCCCATCAGTTAACGACTTATCCTTTGGCTGATTTATTTATTAATTCCGACACTACTCTTATGTGTATGGGAGATACAATTTTTCTACCGCTTATTATAACAGGAACTCAACCTTTTAATATTCAATATAATACAGAAACTCAAACAGGAGTAACAATTACCTCACTTTCAAATAATTATCAACTTCCTATTACAGCAGACACATCAGGTATTTCATTTTTGTTTTATCATATTAGTGATAATTATTGTTCAAAGGACATTCATATCAGTCATACTGTCTTATCTAGTCCAGAGCCAGTCTACAACTCGCTCGAAGATACAACGCTCTGCAATGATGCCGCCATCACTCTTGATTTGGGAAATAATCCGTACACATACTTATGGTTGCACGACAGCTCAACAGCTTATTTTTCGGTAATAGACACTTCTCTATCCACAATACATATTGGTTCAAATCTTATATTTGTAAGTATCACAAACGGCTATTGTAATATTACTGATAGTATAGAAATTACATTTACAACTTGTACAGATATTCAACTTCATAATGCTTTAAATAATATTTTCATTTATCCCAATCCTGCAAGAGAATTATTAAAAATCTACTTCCCCTTTTTTATGAATAAATCTGTAATAATGGAAATTTATAACCCAATAGGAAACCTCCTTATGTGTGATGTTATTAAAGCTGATTTTAATTCTGTAACAATCCCCGTAAAATTTAATAAAGGCATTTATTATATTAAGCTCTCAGCAGATGGCTATGGCTATATTATTAAGAAACTTATTGTGAATTGATAAATCTTTTCTTTAATAATTCAAAAAGATTAAGATACTTTCGTTCAGATTATTTTTGTAGGTTTGCAAGCCAATAATTTAAGATTACTATTATGAATGAGATTAAAAAGCCCAACAAAATCACCACTCATGTATTACAAGAGATGTGTAATAAAGGTGAAAAAATTGCCATGCTCACAGCTTATGATTTCTCTACTGCCCGTATTCTGGACGAAGCTGGTATTGATGTGATACTTGTGGGTGATTCTGCCTCGAATGTCATGGCAGGGCATAAAACAACGCTACCTATAACACTCAATGAAATGATTTACCATGCATCTTCCGTTATGCGTGCAGTAAAACGTGCATTAGTAGTTGTTGACCTTCCCTTTGGAAGCTATCAGGGTGATTCCAAAGAAGCATTGTATTCAGCCATCAGAATTATGAAAGAATCAGGGGCCAATGCTGTTAAACTAGAAGGGGGCAAGCAAATAAAAGAATCTGTCGAACGCATACTTTCAGCCGGCATTCCTGTTATGGGACATCTGGGATTAACACCCCAATCCATCAACAAATTCGGCACTTACCTTGTTAGGGCAACTGATGAAAGAGAAGCTAAAGAATTAATCGATGACGCCTCTATGCTCAACAACGTAGGGTGTTTTGCCTTAGTTCTCGAAAAAATCCCTGCAAGACTGGCTGAAGAAGTTACTAAAAAAGTTAATATACCTACCATCGGTATTGGCGCTGGTTCGCATGTAAGCGGACAAGTATTGGTACTTCATGATATGCTGGGCATTTCGCAGGATTTCTCTCCCCGTTTCTTACGCCGTTACCACAATCTCTACGATGAAATTAAGAACTCAGTAACACATTATATTGGTGATGTAAAAAACTGTGAATTCCCAAACGAAAACGAACAGTATTAAAACATGCCTTTGGATGCTTCAAAGATCTTATTCGAAGACAATCACCTGATTATTATTAATAAAAAATCTGGCGAGATTGTTCAGGGCGATAAAACAGGAGATGTTCCCCTCCTTGAAGATGTTAAACAATATATTAAAGTTCAGTATCACAAACCAGGAGATGTCTTTTGTGGGTGTATTCACCGTCTTGACCGCCCTGTGAGCGGTATTGTTGTCTTTGCCAAAACATCAAAGGCATTAAGCCGTATGAATGAGCTTTTTCAGCTAAGAGACATTAAAAAAAAATATTGGGCAATAGTAAAAAATAAACCTACAGAAAACGAAGCCATACTTACACACTATCTTATTAAAGACAATTATAAAAACATTTCTAAAGCATACAACTATGAAAAAAAAGGAGCTTCTAAGGCAGTACTTGAATATAAAATGATAGCTGAATCCGAGACCTTTTACCTCCTCGAAATTGATTTGCTTACAGGTCGACACCATCAGATAAGGGCTCAATTATCGGCAATAGCATGCCCCATAAAAGGAGATATAAAATATGGATACAAAAGAACGAATGAGGATGCCTCTATCAGTTTGCATGCTGTTTATTTAAGCTTTATACATCCTGTAAGTAATAACTTATTAGAAATAAAAGCTCCTGTTCCGGATGATAAAACATGGAGATTGTTTTCTTAAACCCGGATTAAGCATTAGGAATGGTATCCGGGCTAAGCTCGACATTCTCAAATCAAAGAGCCGGGTTAATTTTTTAGTTTGAATCTATATCTCAGAGTTTATTTTCGATGTTTGATAATTTTTTCAAAATGCAATTGGGAATCAGATTCAAATTTCACATAATAAACACCATCTGTGTACTTAGAAAGGTCAAAACTAAGCTTGCCATTCTCCTGGCTCAATTCTGAAATTTTTCTGTAGAATAGCGTGTTACCTAAAGCATCGTATACATAAATATGAGCCGTTTCATCCCCTATGTTGTTGAAAAACACGTTAAAGATATCTTTTGTTGGATTAGGATAAACACTCACATTAAGATTGTTTTGAACAGATGAACAATTGACCACAACAGGTTTGAACGTTTCGGTATTGCCGTCGTTGTCGGTTTGATTCAGCTTATAATAGGTCTGTGTACCGTTATAATTTTCGTCCACATACGAGTAATTTATTTCTGTGCTGCTATTGCCTGCTGCTTCTACAGTAGCTATTGTTTCCCACTGTAAACCATCGTAACTTTTATCAAGAGTAAAATAACTGTTATTGGTTTCGGTAGCTGTTGCCCAGCTAAGCACCGCAGTATTACCATTACATTCTCCTTCAAAATACAATAACTCTATAGGTAAGAATGACGACATACTAGTAAGAACCCAGACATTAAAAAATTGAGCAGTATCAATATAGCTGGTTACGAATGTACCTGTATTTCCTCCTGGAGGTACTGGAGTATTCACACAAAATCCATGGTTTTCCCATGTCGAAAATAAGTTCTGCGAATATACCATATCTCCCCATACACCTGTTGTACTATCAGGTTGGGGGTTGTATCTCTGAGCTATCATTTCAGATTCTATTATCATATCCAATTCACTTTCCAAATAAGTGAATGTCAATTCTGCCTCAACCGATAAATGAGGAATTTCCACTTTACCATCCCCAATATACCAATACCTGTCTGTTATCATCCCCCCATTATTATATAATCCTAAATGGCTTACATTATAGGGTAAAGGCAAATTCTCAAATGAAGTGCCATAGGTAGAAAATTCAAGAAAACCAGTTGTGTCCATTTGATTATTTTTAATATCAATAGTAAGAGGTATATATTCACTTACAGATATACCAAAGGGAAGGGTGTAAACATTTTCTTCATTTGAAATATTCCATCTCACCTTATTAAGAAAAAACTCAGGATCTGTTTCGGCATAAATATAACCTGTTTCTCTATCAATAGCTTCAGGGTCTTTATTTTCTAATGTTATTGTATGGTTATTTAAGTTCAATCTGCCACTTTCCAAATAAAGCATATTTTCAACAGTTGTTTCATCTCCAAGCAATACTTCACCACCCTTACTTTCTTGTTGGTTTATTGACAAATTATAAAAAGGATAACCTTTGCTA
>CAZVOS010000284.1:0-4855 GCA_964628845.1 uncultured Bacteroidales bacterium
TAGCTCTTATAAAAGCCCTTTCAGCATCCTTATATTTCTTGGCAACCATGATTTGTGCCGTTTTTATTCAGTGGCAGGAGAAAGCATAAACAAATTTAAGATGGCCATTGGCTTACTTTTTACCACCAGGGGCATACCCATGCTTTATTATGGTACTGAAATCCTTATGAAGAATTTTAAAGGACCTCATGAAAAGGTACGGGAAGATTTCCCAGGAGGGTGGCAAAGTGATAGAATTGACAAGTTTAATGAACAAAACCTTAATAGTGAAGAAAAAGATGCCTTTAAATTTGTAAAAACATTAGCCAACTGGCGCAAAAATAACCTGGCTGTAACAAAAGGTAAACTTATACAGTATGTGCCTTTTGAAGGGGTTTATGTTTTTTTCAGATATTACGAAGACCAAAAGGTAATGGTGGTAATAAATACTTCAGAAAACATAAAACAAATTGACACAGATAAATTTAAAGAAATATTATCAGAGCAACAAAAGTTAAAGAATGTAATCTCAGAAAAAATATGGATATTAGATAGTTTAATTATTGAACCCCTGTCGATCTCAATTTTAGAAATTATTAATTAATTGTTAATTCAGATGAAAAGAATGCTTAAGTTCTACACACCCTATTTTATGCTGATGACATGTATTTTTACAACAATAAAAGTTTATAGTCAAACAGAATTAGACGAAAGAGCCATAGTAAATTTTAAAAAAGGGCTTGGTTTTTATTCAACCGACAGTTGTTTGGCTATTAACCTTAAATTCCGTATGCAAAATATCATAGGTTTTACTACTGTTTCAGGTGAGGATTTGAGCGTTTCTGATATTGAAGCAAGGGTTAAGCGTTTAAGATTACGTTTCGATGGTTTTATTAAAAACAAAAACATTGCCTATTACATGCAGCTTGGTTTTTCTCGTTACGACCAGGATTGGGATAACTCTCATACTGTTAATGTGATTAGGGATGCTATGGTGTATTATCATTTTAATAAATTTTTTTATATAGGTTATGGTCAAAGCAAGTTGCCTGGCAACAGACAAAGAGTAATATCCTCTGGTTCACAACAATTTGTTGACAGGTCTGTTGTAAACTCCAATTTCACACTTGACAGAGATTATGGTGTATTTGCATATTATTCAAATAACATAGGAACTGTTGATATAAATCTGAAAGGAACTGTATCAACAGGTGAAGGACGTGTAAGCATGACAACAGACAAAGGACTGTGTTATACTGGACGATTAGAAATTTTACCTTTAGGAAAATTTACCGATAATGGTGACTTTTTTGAGGGGGATTTGTTGAGAGAAAAAACGCCCAAATTATCTCTCGCAGGAGGGTATTCTTACAACGATAATGCAAGGAAAACACTGGGACAAAGAGGTGTGGATTTACATCAACAAAGGGACTTGAAAAATATTCTTTTTGATATCATATTAAAGTATAATGGCTGGGCTCTTTCTTCCGAATATATCAGTCGTGAAACATCAAATCCGTTTACAATAGATGCCAATAATGATACAGTAACGATATATTCAGGTTATGGCATCAACACACAACTGAGTTATGTGTTCAGAAATAACTACGAACTGGCTTTCCGTCATGCTTTTGTTAAACCTGATAATAAAACTCGATACATCAATCCTGAAGATTATTTTTACACTATAGCCATTACAAGATACGTGAAGAATCATCTGCTTAAAGTACAATCCAACATCACTTATAATTATAAAAATTATTATCAAATAAATAGTGCTGATGTATCTAAGAAGGATAAATGGTTGTTACAGTTTCAGGTTGAGCTAGGCATTTAAAAACACACTAAAATAAAATTATTATGCTCGAAATAGATATTCCAGCTTACAAAAAATTAATATTGAAACATCTTGTTTTGGATTACAATGGTACCCTTGCGATTGATGGCAAGCTCATTGAAGGTGTAAAAGAAAAATTAAATATATTATCTGAACAACTGCAAGTTCACGTCATCACTGCTGATACTTTCGGGGAAGCTGCACTGGGACTAAAGGGTGTAAATTGCAGTTTAAAAATAATTGAAGGAGCCATGCAGATAGAACAGAAACTGGCTTATATTGAAAATCTTGGCATTACATCTGTTGTTGCCATTGGTAACGGCATCAATGACTGTAAAATGTTAGAAAGTGCATGCTTAGGAATTGCATTAATACAACAGGAAGGAGCTGCTTTAAAGACTGTTTTAAGTGCTGATATTGTATGTACAAATATTCTTGATGCCCTTGCTCTTTTACTAAACCCCATGCGCATCATAGCTACATTAAGATTATAAAATAAATCTCATTTTTTTTAACGTAACAAAGTAACTGTACCTCTCTTTTGTATAAGTATGTTATCGGGATTTCTGAACTCGAGCATGTATGTGTACACACCCATAGGGACATCATTGCTATCAAATGTGCCATCCCATCCTGCATTAGGGTCTTGGGTATCGAAAATTATCTGACCCCAACGGTTAAAAATGATAAAATGATAATCTGTAGCATCAATAAAAACACCAAAAGGTTTGAATAAATTATTATACCCCTTTGGTACAAATGCATTTGGAACAAAGAGTTTAGGCACCTGTTTGGCTATGGATTCATTAGAAGTACTTGTTTCCATGAAGTTATAAATATTCCCTGCTGCTTCATTGGCCACAACATAGTATGTGAAACGGCCTTCGGAATTGGAATAATTAGCCACATTATCCAGATAGGTATTTGTTCCAAAAGGAATATTTACAAGGGGTTCAAAATTACCATCGACCTTTCGGTACAAACTATAGGATTCAACATTACCCGACCATGCTTCATAATCGTTCCATACAATTTCATTGGTCATGTCTCCGAGGCCTTCAGCTAATAACAATATGCTTCTACCTATATTTGAAGTTAATGATTCGTTATTACAACTGTCTAAAACAATAATTTTATAATAATAGCTGCTATACGTTACAATTGCCGACATATCTGAATAAGTGATATTAGCCGTTGTTGAAGGAGGTAATGTTGCTATTTGTACAAAAGGCCCTGATACATTATCAGCTCTAAAGATTTTGTAGAGTGAAACATAAGCAGATGTATCCACAAAGAAACTGACATCAATATAAGAATTATTCACAACTGTGGCTGATTTGAGATACACAAATTCGGGCTGCATGGGAGCTATAGCCATTACACAAACAGTATTTGAAGTAGATGTTTTTCCATCATCATTAAAAGCCCTTATAAAATAACAATATTCTGATGAGGGTGTGAGGTTGTTATGTATAAAAGATGTTGCAGATGCAGTATTGGTATTAAGTAATGTAAGTGAGCCGTTGTTTTCTTTAACATAGATGTAATAACCGCTTATTGCTGGAGTCATATTGACGTAGGGAGTCCAGTTAAGAGTAACATTTCCACCGCAAATATCAACCTGAGAAGTAAGATGAATGGTATTTTGCTGGTCAACCATAGGGCTGATGTTCATGCAACTGTCGAATGCAGCAATGGTATAGGACTCAGAAACGTTGTCGGCATTAGAATTGGGATTGGTATAGAACGTATTGTTTGCGCCCCATACAGTATCAATTGGAGTCCATATCCCACCTGAATACATATAAACAACATAGCCATCTGTATCAGGAGACGAGGAAGGGCTCCACCCTAAAACGGCTTTATTATTAGTAACGTTTATACTTACAGAATCTAATACAGGAGTTGCTGGAGCTGTTAAATCCTGAAATAAATCGCCATCTATAGAGGATACAGAAATACAGCCCATATCATCATCTATCTCAACTCTGTAATTTATTGAAGCATTACATAATGTGATATTCTCTAAATAAGAAAGTGTTTGTGTTGAGTCAATCAGAACCCAGGTACCTGCAGGATATTCTCTATAAATCTGATACCAAGTTGCCGAAGTAGGCAATAACGGGTTATGTATGGCATTCCAGTCGAGTATGGCATTTCCGCTACCTGAATTTGATGCAGCCAACAATATGGACTGTAATGTGTCAGAAGAAGCTGATAAAACAAATGGAGCACCACCACAACCTGAAAGCGTCTGAATATAATAGTATAAGCTTGTTGTATTGGCATTAGCACCAATATGTGTATAAGAGTTAGTAGGTAAATTATAAACGGTATCTACAATATTATACGGACCTGATGCAGCATTTGAAGAATAAATAATATAACTATTGAAGCTATTAAAGTTATCCACAGGAGGCACCCAGTTTATAGTCACATCGCCATTTGTTTCAACTGAAATACAGTGCAGTTCTGGTGGTGGCAGAACAGGTGGGGCAAGAACAACAATAGTTATGGTACTGATATTAATAGCTGGTGCAGGACAGAAGTCATCCTGTACTTTAATTAGAAAATTATACACATTTGATGTATTTCCACATCCCACAACACCCACGAGGTGGTCGCATGTGGTTTGCCAGGAAAAGCTGGTCTGAACGCCAAATTGACCCACAATGGGAGGTGGTGGAGTTAAGACAGCACATGGTGGGTTTAGACAACCCGATGTGGTACTTGTAAAGTTTGCTCCAAATTGCGTTCCTGATGCAGTTATAGTCATAGTCTGCGGCTGATTATTTGGCAGGTATTGAAAGTCTGTACCTGACATTGGAAATGTAACCAATGCTCCAGCATAAACCGTATCAATATAAGAATCGTATTGTAATGTAATGGATTTTGAAAAGGAGCAGTAACATTAGGTGGGTCATTAGAGCCACAAGCCAGAAGTACAATCTGCATTTCCCTGAAAATTTCTGCTACCTTTTGCCCACATTTGTATGCTGTTACTTTGATAACAGTCTGGAAAGCTCCCTGTGTAAAGGA
>CAZVOS010000285.1:0-4853 GCA_964628845.1 uncultured Bacteroidales bacterium
GTTTTGCAAAAAAACTTGGATACTATTAATTGCGAACCTATGGTGGTATCAATTGATAATTATTGGTCTATCTCTTCAGATTTTATTGTTTATCCTAATCCCGCTAATAACTTCTTAAATATTGAGGCATTCGGCAATTTTAACTCCGATGCCGTGTTGTCTGTGTTCAATATTCAGGGAAAACTTGTTTTAGAATGCAAACTTCTTCTAAACAATAATGTTATCAATATTTCAGATTTATCCCAAGGGCTCTTCATTTACGCAATCAGAAACAAACATGGTGCACTGAAAAGGGGTAAGTTTATTGTAACAAGATAAAGAGGTTACTAATGAAAAAAATGTAATGCTTGTTTGCCCGCAAAACCTTATGCCGCATTATCTGCACTGTATTGTAATAGCTGTTCTCGAATAACTTATTATTAATTCTTTAGCAAATAATTTATCTCGAATCATGCTTTAGTATGTGATTATTATTATATTTTTATAATGCGTAATTTGGATTATTTATAATTTTCCGCGTTTCTCGTAAGATATTTACGCCATTTTCTGTTTTTTTCTAAAGCTGTTTGATGAAGTTTTGTATTCAAAATTCAAAACTTCTGCTTTATGAAAAAAATGACTAATTCTTTATTTATCGTTCTATTGTGTTTTTCTTTTACTGTGGTTCATGCGCAGGACGAAGAAAAAACATCTGCATTTAATATCGGCACTGATATTTATAGCCGTTATGTATGGCGTGGCCTTGACTTTGGTTCTGCCCCAAGCATACAACCCACTTTTGAATATGCCCATAAGAGTGGTCTTAAAATCGGCTACTGGGGCGCTTTCAACACATCAGGCACCTATAATGAAATTGACCTGTATGCGGGGTACGACATAGCCGGTTTTTCATTACTTTTTACCGATTATTTTTTTCCTGTGTCGGGCGTTCCATCAATGAAACCAGAAAGATACTTCCATTATGACAACAATACAACAGGACACGTCTTCGAAACATCTCTGTCATGGGGTGGCACAGATAAAATCCCTTTAAGCATAGTAGCAGGGAGCTTTATTTATGGTTGTGATAAAAACGCCGATGGTAAACAGAATTACTCTGCTTATGCCGAAGCAGGATATACTTTTAAAACAAAAGCCGGCGACATCCAACTATTTATCGGATTTACACCACAGGAGGGACTTTATGGAAATACAATGGGGGTGGTTAATGCAGGTATCAGCGCTGGGAAATCTATTCAAATTACCGATAGTTTTGAAGTCCCTGTTACATGCTCAATAATCTCAAATCCGCAGAACGGCAATATGCATTTTGTATTGGGAGTGAGTTTTTAGGTGTGTCTATCAGTGAACAGTGAACAGTCATGAGTTTGGAATTTGTGATTTGGTGCTTATTTATAATTCATTATTTATTAACATTAAAAATTAATTATTATGTTAGAAACTGGTTCAACAGGATTTATGCTTGTGGCTACATCGCTTGTGATGCTGATGACGCCCGGGCTTGCATTCTTTTATGGTGGGCTTGCTACCCGCAGAAACATTCTGGGTATTATGATACAGAGTTTTGTATCACTTGGCTGGACAACAGTATTATGGATAATTTTCGGTTATTCACTCTGCTTCAGCGGAGGCGAGGGGGGTATATTTGGTAATTTTGACAAAGTATTTCTCTCTGGAATAGGCGTGGACAGTATGTACAGCAATGGCAAGATACCCGAATTGCTCTTTGTTGCCTATCAGATGATGTTTGCCATTATCACCCCTGCCCTTATCACAGGTGCATTTGTAAACCGCGTCACATTTAAATCGTACATGATTTTTCTTACATTCTGGCAGATTTTAGTTTATTACCCATTTGTACATATGGTATGGGGCGGTGGCTTGCTGGCCGAATGGGGTGTGCTCGACTTTGCAGGAGGTATTGTTGTACATGCAACAGCCGGTTTTGCTGCTTTGGCCTCTGTGTTCTATGTGGGTGCACGTGGAGATAAAAACTCGACACCCAACAGCATTCCATTAGTGGCTATAGGTACAGGTTTATTGTGGTTTGGCTGGTATGGTTTCAACGCAGGCAGTGAAGTAGCCGTTGACAGTGTAACCACATTGGCATTTATCAACACCGATATTGCAGCTTCTTTTGCCACCATTACCTGGCTTGTTATAGAATGGTCGAGAGAACGGAAACCCAAATTTGTGGGCTTACTCACTGGCTCCATTGCAGGGTTGGCAACAATAACACCCTGTGCTGGCTTTGTGCCCGTATGGTCGGCCCCCATCATAGGTATTGCTGCCGGTGTTGTATGTTACTTAGCCGTACAATTCAAAAACAAGATGAAATGGGACGATGCCCTTGATGTGTGGGGTGTGCATGGTATTGGTGGTGTGCTTGGCACTGTATTGCTAGGTGTTTTTGCATCAGAAGCAGTCAATTCAGCAGGCGCAAATGGACTTGTAAATGGCAACAGTGCTTTCTTTTTTAAAGAAATAATAGCGGTTGCCGCTGCCTCAGCTTATGCTTTCATTTTCACCTATGTGATGCTTATTGTCATCAATTTCATTACTCCAGTAAGAGTGGCCTCCGAAAGGGAAATTGAAGGGCTTGACATCTCTGAGCACGGTGAAACAGCTTACGACCAAGGAGTTTTATAAATAGTTCCTTTAGAGATTATTTTAATTATAGCTAACCTACGGCTGCTTAAGGCGTGGGTTAGTTTTTATTAATATTAAGCTTTTTAAACAGTTTGCTCAGCAATCCATTTTCGTTTAATACTTTACAGCTTAGCATGTGATTTTTGCTATGCGCAAACCATACGGCTTTAACCTGAGTACTGTCCTTATTATATTCAATTATTTTACCCCCTCTTATCATCCATTGTGTTCTGAGTTTGCCTTTACCTTCAATTTTATACACTGGAAGCTTATTGCGAGAACTTAGGGTAAATTTACCTTTAAGTATGGCTTTATCTTTCGATAATACCGAAAATAAGAATTTATCCATCGCATTAACAATAATATCCCAGTTTTCATTAAACTGGTTATTTTCATCCAGATGGGGTTCATGCCCTGCATTGTTTAACAAGAGGAGTTGGGCTTCATGCCCTAAATTTTCGCTGTGTTGTTGGATAGATTCTGAACCAAAAACTTTATAAGAAAAGAATTTGGATATTTCACCTCCTACATTATTGAATGGATATGAATGATTAGGAGGCACAATATCATCGGCACTGCCATGAATCAACAAGAGTGGTATATTTTCGTCAGCATCTATTAGCGCAGTATCCGTAAGGGCACCCCACAAATTGATAACGCCTTTAATATTAATTTGCTCTTTTAAGTCATTTCCGCTGCAATCGAGGCAAGCGAGGTTATCGGTTAATAAAAGGATATTGCCTTCTGCACTTTTATAGGACTCTTCCTGCTGCATAAAGCAGGTCTTTAGGGCAATAAACCCACCGGCGCTATTACCCACAGTAAATATATTATCCCTGTCGATTTTATATTTATCTTCGTGATGTGTCAGATAACGTATTGCAGCCCTTGCATCCTGTATAGCTCTGTAAATGCATCTTTCAAGGTAAAAATAGGCACCGGGTATAAACATATATCCCAGCCGGTAGTTGATGGATGCCACCACGTAACCTTTGCTTGTGAAATACGCTGCTGTTTTTAATGCTGTAAGTGATTGCTTATCACCTATTATAAAGGCCCCACCATGAATAAAAACTAAGAGCGGGCGTTTTTTTAATGTATCATCGCAAGGGGTATATAAATCGAGCTTTAACTGATGTTCGGGCATATTTATATTTTTCACCAAGGACTTTCCCACATCCAGAATAATAGAAGCATATTGTTCGGGAGATATATTTTCGACTTCCTTTGACACATAATATGCCCTTGCCTTCCCATAAACTATTTCTTCTGATTTATTGAAATTGATATTGCTGTTTATCTTCTGTTCCTTTTCTTTTTTAGTAAAATAAATTTCCGAGACTGTCTTACCCTGAATAATCCTGAATGGATATTGTTTTACCACAGCTTTTCCATCAACAAAAAAATATCTTCCACTAATCAGAGGATTTGTTTTAAGGAAGAGGACATATACTTTTAAGCCAAAAGGCAATGTTGCTTTATAATACTGGCCCGTTTTTATATACTCAACCCCAAGGTTTAAAGGTTAGCTCATCAATACGGAAAACGACTTCCCAGTCATCTGCTTTTGTAGTAAAGCTGTTTTCAAATTGCTTATTTTATGCTCCTCCATCAAAATTTCCAAATCTTTACAATGCTCTATGTAATAAGAATCTACTATCTTTCGAATACATAATTCGAATGCAGAAGATAAAATGCAGCCATAATTTGTGCAATAAAATAAATTAAAAAAGAACTCCTAAATAGAAGTTCTTTTTTAAAAAGTAATAGTAAACTATTATCTGGTAATACTAATAACAGCACTCTGTTCGGCACTTGGAGAACAAACAGTTACTCGACCATTAACACTCTTGGAAATATAATAACCGGTGCCATTAACTGAAGAAACTGTTGGGTCAATTGGCATGCTAGTTAAATATTTTTCAGCAGCAGTTAAAGGCGATAAGTCTACTCCAGCTGAACAAGTTCCCGTAGCAGTTAACTTACAAACTTGATTAGCGGCTACTAAAGCACATGATCCAGTTGGGATAGCTGGCAAAGTGCCGTTGTTATCAATCGAATATTGATAAACCGCATTTAAGATAGTGTTAACATCAGCGCGACGTTGAGCATTGCGAGTTTCACCTAATTGTTTATTAGGGTTAATCGCTAAAATAACGATACCAGCTAGGATAGCAATGGCGGCAACTACCAATAATATTTCG
>CAZVOS010000286.1:0-4852 GCA_964628845.1 uncultured Bacteroidales bacterium
TATTAAGAACTTTAGAAATATTAACCAAGATTTGTCTGTTTATCCCAACCCAAGTAATGGGCTGATTAATATTTGTATCGCCCTATCTAAAGACTGTCCTGTTACATTAAGCGTATATAATACTCAAGGTCAAATTGTTAAACACATTTTAAACAATGTAATTGCCGATGCCGGTAAAAACTACTTTGTATGGGACGGACTCCTTAATAACAGACAAAAAGCCCCAAAGGGGAGCTATTACATCAAAGCCCAGTCAAACGAATTTACTAAAATACTTAAGATAGTTTTACAGTAAAAAGCTTAGGTTTTTTATTTGCTTATTTACAAGCTGTTTAACCCTATCGGAAAACTGGTTTACAAAACATGGCTTACCAACGATTTGCGGCAACACATCAATTTAAGTACTTTGCCCGATGGGATGTATTTTGTCACTATCGAAGCCAGTACGCTTTCGATGACTAAAAGAGTTATAATTTTAAAATGATGAAACATGATTAAAAAATATACTTTTTTATTACTAACCCTTATATTAAACACATTTTAAAATTGACTGAATAACCGCCTTGAATCATACAAAGAAAATAATATGCGGGCAAAGATTAGAAAAACAAAAAATAAAGAATTTTAGGTAACGAAAATGAAAAAGTAAGAGAAAGTGGTGTACTATAAAATAATTTCAACTATAACGCAAATCTCAACAAATTAATTCTTTCTTGAATCTTTTTGACATTTCCATGTCCTGTCGGACGATGGAAAGTCCTCTAAAAACTTTCCATCGTGGTGAAACCACATGGAAACGTTAAAAAACGAAAAAAAATCATTAATGTCATATAAAAATCTAAAACACGTTTTTATGAATCTTAACTAATAAAATAATCAGTCATTTTACATTAATAAAAATTATTTTTATTTAGTAACTTTGTTTAACATTTATTTTAAAAAAAAGTACTCTATAAATCCTCTAACTCAATGAAAAAGAAATACCTCTCCATAAAACGCTTCTATTACAAGGTTTCGGTATATATTCTTGGTTTTTCTTTCCTCGTCTTAAGTGGTTGCAAATGGAAAAAACAGCTTGATGATGATAGTATTAATGACAGCTTAACTCAAGACAGCAGTATGTTAAGTGTATCAGATACAAACAGTTTGAAAAAAGATACACCCGATTTAAAGCCAGTTATTAAAACAATAAAAATTAATCCTGTAAAAATTATTGACCCTCCTGTAATGGCAGAATATGGTCCTATAGCTGTCGATTATAGAAATAAGGAAGGTAAAACAGAAGAAAAAGAATCGAAAAAGGATACCACCCAAAAGCCACACAAGCCCGACCCTATGCTCCCTGTTACTGCTTATGGCACATACCCCGACGGGTATAAAACGTTAACCATTGATAAGAACCAGAATAAACCCACAGAATAGGGCGAGCTTATGAAACATCCATATTATCCCGACTTAAGACAACGGCTCGCACTTAACGTCTTTAAAAAATATATACAGATACAAACCAAGCTTCACGACCTTAGCTATTTGTTCTGGGAATGTACTCTAAGGTGCAATGTTAATTGCAGGCATTGTGGCAGCGATTGCCGGGTAGAAGAAAACATTCCCGATATGCCTGCAGACGACTTTTTGAAAGTAACGGCTGAAGTACGCAAACATTACAACCCCAACAAACTGATGATAGTCATTACAGGTGGCGAACCACTGATGCGTCAGGACCTTGAATTTGCGGGCTATGAGCTTTATAAACAGGGCTACCCCTGGGGCATGGTTACCAATGGCTATGCCCTTACACAGAAACGTTTCGACAGCTTGCTCAAAGCAGGGCTTAGGTCTATAACAGTGAGTCTCGATGGACTGGAAGAAAGTCATAATTGGTTGCGTCAACGCAATACCTCCTTTGAAAAAGCTGTTGCAGCTATCCGTATGATTTCTCATACACCTGATATCGTATCCGATGTGGTTACATGCGTTAATGCCCATAACTTTGATGAACTGCCACAGATAAAAGCATTGTTGCAATCGCTGGGGGTTAAGCTGTGGCGTATTTTTACCATCTCACCTATTGGCAGGGCTAAAGATGATAAGGAACTACAAATAAGCGATGCACAGTTTCTCAAACTGATGGAGTTTATAAAAGATACCCGAAAGGAAAATAAAATATGGGCAAGTTATGGGTGCGAAGGATTTTTGGGGAGCTTCGAAGGACAGGTGCGCGATGGTTATTTCTTTTGCAGGGCTGGTATTAATATTGGTTCTGTACTCAATGATGGCTCTATATCGGCTTGCCCCAACAACAGTCGTAAGATGATACAGGGGAATATTTACAAAGACGATTTTATGGAGGTATGGCAAAACAAATATCAGGTGATGCGTAAGCGTAACTGGACTAAACAAGGATTATGCAAGGATTGCGATATGTTTAAATGGTGTATGGGCAATGGCTTGCATCTGCGCGACCTCGAAAATAATACTGTAATGCGTTGCCATTATAAGATGCTTAATATCACTTAATATTATTAAATCACATCATATTACATCCCCTGAGCTGGCTGTTATCCATACGTCCGGTAACAGTAAAACTACCATCAGGATAAACCTCTCCCATATCTTCGGTGGCTATAAATGAGCAGGAACTGATATTAGCAAGGTCTATAATATTTAAAGCCCCTTTATGATAAGGCGATAAATTTAAAGGGTCGTATAAATCTCTTGCCAATACCTTCATCCATGGCGGACAGTGAAATATGCCCCCTTCCTTTGCATACGCCTGCGAAAACAATTCTGTCATCCCATATTCCGAGTGAATATGCTCAACACCGAAACACTTAGACAATACCTGATGCAATTCTTCACGCACCAGCTCTTTCCCATGACCTTTCATGCCCCCTGTTTCTATAATTATCAGATTCGGAAAATATATGGTATATTCTGAACAGAACTTAAGCAAAGCATGTGTAACGCCAAACAGAATGCCAGGTATATTCTTTTCTTTCATTTCATTTAAAGTGTCAAACAGAAGTCCGGGTTTATTGTGGTAAAACCCACTCTGTTTGTGTTCACTTTTCTGTATCAGTGCTTTAAGCATGTAAATAAGCGAAGCATTAGGATTTGAAGCATAGTTGGGTAAATAAGCCAGTATGGCATATTTTTCGGGCTTCCCATAAAACACATCAAATGTTTTAAGAAAACTTCTTTCGTAAATATCAGTCGAATTGTAATAATGCCTGCTTTTTAAACCTGTTGTGCCACTGCTTTCAAAATAATATGCTGGTTTATCGGATACGCTTTTTATAATATGAGTTTTAAAAAATTCTATGGGCAAAAATGGAAATTGCTTGTAATGAGAAATATTTTGAGGTTCAATATTTAATAAATCAATATATTGCTTATAAATCAGACAATTACTGTATTGATAGCAGAATATTTTTAATGCCAAATCATTAAAATCATTTTCATTTTTTAAATTAAAAATCAACGACTTATCAACTGCCATGTGAACATTATTTTGAATAACAAAGTTAATTATATTGTTTGAAAGCATTTTTTAATTAAAAATATTTTTAGATATATCTTATCCCCTTGATGGCGCTCGTTAAAAAATGTTCGTGCGCGTCTCCCGACGCGTGCAAAATGTAATAATCTTATGCGCCATCACACCACCAAATTTCAATAAATTGTATCTTAAACAGTGTGCTTGATATTGAATTGATTTCAAGAGAATTAATTACTGTAAAATGAAAACTTTTGCGCGACTGGTATTATTGTACGCGTCGGGAGACGCGCACGTACTTTTCGATAGTAGCGCACCATCTATGGGCTCGAAGGAGATAGTATCACTGTATGGCGGATAGTATGGTGGTATTTGATGCTATGACTAAGAGAAGAAAAATAAAAAAAAAACAGTGCATTAATTTCGTAAGAGTAAAATAACTAAATTTGTGGTAGATTTAAAAAGAATGAAAAAGAGCATTTCTTTTCAGTTTTGTTTTCTATTCACAATGTTTTTTTTGGCTTCCTGCCTCAAAAGAGAAGAATATCCCATTGAGCCACATATTGAGTTTGTAAATTTTATTAAGCTCGTGAGTGATGCCGGCATCGAAGACAAAGGTGTTCTTACATTTTCGTTTACTGATGGAGATGGCGACATCGGCTTGTCTGCAGCCGACACTTTCCCCCCTTTTCACAGTGAAGGCGACTATTATTATAATTTGTATATCTTTTACAAAGAAATGCAAAATGGTGTGCTTACGCTTATTGATTTGCCCCAGCCCTTTCATACAAGATTGCCCGTAATAACACCATCAGGTAGAAATAAAGCCATTAAGGGTGAAATGGAAATAAAATTAGATATTTACAACCCCATTTCAACATTCGATACCATTTGCTTCGAATTTTATATTGTGGACAGGGCTTTGCATGTGAGCAACACCATTTCTACACCCCTGATAGTAGTGCAGAAGTAAATTAATCTCCCTTTTATCTTCCTCTGTAGTTTTATTGATAATGTTAAGAATACTGTCTGAAAGAGAGTTCCTACTGTTAATACTTTTTCTGGCATTTTTATACAGTAATGAGCAGGGAGTTTTGTTGAGTTGTGGGTTGGCTGGGCAAAACAGCGAGCCAGCGGTGGCGTGAATACCGGAATGCATTACAATGCGGCAAGGGCGTTTACGTTTCAATAAAAATTGAAAACATTATTGCTTGTGCGATTGAAATTTTTATTGACTACCTTGCCTGCATTGTTTGCATTGAGGTAGAGAGGGTGGAAGCATTGTTTTGCCATGTCTTTTGGTTACTTTTGGACTATGGCAAAAGTAACACAAAAAGAAATAGAATTGATTTTAAA
>CAZVOS010000287.1:0-4849 GCA_964628845.1 uncultured Bacteroidales bacterium
CAGACACTTTCCCAAGTTAAGCAATCATCAACACTGGCAAATACACCAATGCTTGTTGTAAGATACCAGACAGCTTCTTTATATTGAAGTGAGTGAACACTTGTATTGTTATTAATAATTAAACCATTTGAAGAAATCTCTAACCATAAGTTCTGGCTTATATCATATCTGTAAAAGCGTACTTCTTTAGGGTATGTGTTCAGAGTAGCAACAGCAATCGTTAGTTTAATATCGTCATATCCAAAATCGGCTACAGGAAGAGTTTTCATTTCCCAATCCCATTCATTTTCAATTAAAATATCCAGATTAGGTCCATCAAGACCATTGGTAAAATAATTAAAATTCAATCCATTATCCGTTGAAATATATATTCTTTTCTGAAAAGCATCATTAAGACCAAAGAGGAACAAAGTGTCGGTGTTAGCTTTAAATCCAAGCACTTTATTTAAATTAAGTATATTAATTGCAGGAGAAATATTTGTCCATGTAGTTCCATCAGCAGTAAACTGGTATGTGCCGTTGCCATTACCATCATTGAAAAAAACGAATAATTTTCCTCCGTTAAATCCTAATAATACAATATCTGATGAGTCGGGTGCTGTGGTTTGTTCAACCCAGTTAGTTCCATTGTTGGTACTCTTATAGATAAACAAGTCACCATCAGGTTCTTCGGCAGTAGTAGCAAATAATGTATTGCCATCATAAGCCAGATCCTGTGCAAAATAGAGCATACTCATAAAATTAGGTAGATCGCCATTTGATTGCGCCCATGTAGTGCCATTATCTGTTGATTTTAAAATACCATAATTATCTCTCAGGGTAAGTAGGTTCCCATTGTTCAACGAAATGAGTGTGGCATAATCAAGCGACATGATGTTTGAGTTTTTTGTCCATAACTGACCATTGTTATCGGAATAATACATATCAGAAAAGAGGTCAGAACTAATCAACCTGTTATTGCCTGCTCTAACCATTGTACCATTGAAGAGGGGAAAGAACATACCTGGGTTTGGAATATTAATCCATGTATTAGCTGTATCAAGTGAATAATAAAGTTTTATGGCAGGTATGGGCGACATCACATAGGTGGTAGTAAAAACAATATTGCTTAATGAATGGATGACAAAAACAGCCACCTGACCTGTAATGCCATTCATTTTTACTTCCCATGTCTGTGTGTTAAAATTATATCTGTAGATAGTGGCTGTATTTTCGCTCAGATAGAAGAAATTATTTCCTCCTTGCTCAATACTGAATAATCTGCTCTTAATTTGAGCATTTGTAGGCAGCCCGGTTTTAGGGAGGTAATTGATAACTGTACCATTTGTTGTATAGAAGATTGTATCCTGATTGTTATTTGACATAATCATTGCAAAATCATTATCAGGGAATATTTCCCACCATGTGTTTTGATGGGTAAATGTATGTCCTTGCGTCCATGTGTTTCCATCTGTTGAAGAGTATATTTCATCAACATTCATATCTAATATATTGTCGTAATAATTACATACTAAAAAAAGTGTGTTGCCTTTCTTAGCCATACTATGCACCCATGAATTAGTAGGGAGTCCCGTTAATTGATTCTTAATCCATGTAACGCCATCATCGTTTGATGAATACAAATTGCCTGAGAGTACCCAGGGTTTGTTGTTGAAATATGTAATGTCGTTAATACTGATGTTATTGGTGTCGAGCCCATTGTTAGATTTTTGCCAGGTAGAACCGTTGTCATTTGACCTGAAGATACCTCCATCTGTAGCAATTAAAACAGACGTACCTGTATATATTACTCCTCTGTCTTCGTAGCCACTCAAAGCTGCATGTGATAAATGACTCCATTGACTGAAACTCATGTTAAATGAAAGTAAACAAATGAAAATAAAAATAAGTTTCTTCATAATTCTTTTATTAATGGTTAATATTTTTTTTTGCAAATTTACAAAAATTCTTTAGTAAAACTACGAGGACTTCTTAAAAAGAAAAATTGCATTATATGGCTTGGGTGGTACATTCATGCTTTAACCCAAATTACGCATTAGAAAATGCGCAATTTGCCTGAGCCAGACAAAATCTACATTTTGTCGGGGTTGCCCCGGATGCCATTCCCTAAAGCTAGCCCACTAAGCATTAGGTCATTTCATTCCTAATGCTTAATCCGGGTTTAATTAACATGGCACTGGTATTATTTGCATATTTCTCTTGCAATATTTAAAGGAATACGTTCATCTTTATGATAGGAAACTACAAAAGCATCTGTAATACCTGCATTTACTACTTTGTTTCTGAATGCACTTGCCTGCAGAAAATCTTTAAAGTTACCTACAAGGTAAAGGGTTAAACCTGCTGAGGTCTTTACTTCTTGAATATTCTCATCTAAAAGGTTTTTATATTGACTGATTATTAATTTAGTTAATGGTTCCTTAAAAGCACCAATCTGGACTTTAAAACTGATATTTTCAGGTTTATAGTCAGGTGTTTTGTTTGTAGTGGCAGCTAGGTTTGTTTGATTTTGTGCCTGGTTCTGTGTATTTGTAACAGTAGCTGTTGTATTGGTTTGAGTTACAGGATTGCTTGTTGTGGCTGTATTAGTAGTTCCAGACTCATAATTACGTGCTTCGGCTAATGTTATACGCTTCCCATTCAAATAGGCCACTACAAAGGCATCGTCAATACCTTTACTGACTATTTCATTTTTTAAAATATCAGCTTCCTGTCGTTTGCTGAGATTGCCTGTTAAATGACGTTGGTAGCCATTGTTCATGGTTTCGTAATAAATAGGAGAGATATTAAATAATTGATTGGAAGTGCGTTGATTTTTATATACCCCTATTTGAACTGCATAATAAAAACCCGTGCTAAGGGTAGTGGGAGCTGTTGTTGAGGGTTGTTCCTGTGCAGAAGTAGTAGGCGTAAAGGCAAGATCGCTCTGTAGTTTAGTCTGCCCGCTTTGCAATAAAGCAAGGGCTTCATTAACGGAAATTCTAAGACCATTATTAAAAGCGACCACAAAAGCGTCATCAATACCTTTGGCAACTATTTGATTTTTAGCAATATTAGCTGCCTCTCTGGAGCTATAAATGCCTGAGAAGTAACGGTAATAACCATTATTAAGCCGGTCGAAATAAAGAGGAGTGAGATTTAGCAATTGCTCATTTGTGCGACTGGCTCCAAAAACACCTATCTGCACAGCGAAAAACAAGCCCTTTATGTTATTTATCCTGTTGTTGTCTGTATCTCTGTTTGTTGTTTGAACATTGGAATCTTGTGTATTGTTGTTTGCAGGGCGTGTATTTGTATTGTTTTGTGTGTTTTGTGCAGTTGTTTGCTGAACAGTTTCGGCTGCTTTTTTGTAATTGTCAATGGCCTCTTGTTGTTTCTGAAGGGCCAGTTGTTCATTTCTGATGGCGTCTTCGAGCAAATTGGCTTTTAAAGCTGCATTATCTGTATTTTTGGCTTCTGTACGTCTGTTATCAGCTTTCTGCATATAAATATTGGCTTCTTTTTCAAGGTTTTTAGCCCTGCTGGCATTCGCATCATTCGTATTATCAATTTTAACCTCCTGTATTTTTTGTTTATTCTTGTCAATCTGAACCGTGTTTTCTTTTGATTTTAGGTTGTATATCTGAATTTGGGCTTGTGTGGCATTTTGCTCATAAGTAATCGCGTTGGATAAAATATCATCTTTCTGGTTCTGCTCATTAACAGACTTGGCGTTGGCTTTTTCCTGATTGGCTAATTGTTTGTTTTTATTTATTTCATCCTCTAATTTTTTAATATCTGTAATGTTATTGTAAGTTGCTGGCTCAACTTTCACAATGGGTTGTTGGGTATTGCTTGTTGTAGATGGGGGCTGAAGCACTTTAGTTTCGTCATATTTTTTACTTTCCTCATTTGTGCCCGAAAAATTATGGGTGTCTATTGTTTGCTGTATGGCATTTATATCTGTTGTGGCATTATTCTTAGCATTCTCATTGTTGGTTTGGCTTACAGACATATCCTTGACAGTAATGGTGAAATCAACCTTCATTCTTAAGACACCTACTTCAATTTTAATTTTCTCAGTTTTATTGTAGTTTTCATCAGCAGTTTTCTTAATGTTGTTAGCTTCTTGTTCTTTTTGTTTTGCAGCGTTTGTCAGGGTGGTTTTTTGAGTGTTGTTGTTAGTGTTTTGTACCTGAACATATAATTGTTGTGCCTCTTCTTTTAGCTTTTGTGCCTCAGCATATTGTTTCTGACTTTGTTCGAGCAGATTTTGAGCTTCAGCTTGTTTTTCATTTATTTTCTGCTGGGTATTTTGTTTTATGGTATTTTCGATGGTGTTCTCAATAGTATTTATATCAAAATTTTGATTAACATTATTGATATTGTTTGATGTGGCCTCAAAATCTTTAATATCTGTTGTTTTTGATGTTTCATCAATTTGATTTTTCAGGTTTGCGGCTTCGTTTTTTAGTTTCTGAACCTGAGCATCATATTCGTTTGCCAGATTAACAGCTGCCATAGCTTCTTGTGCCTGCTCTAATGCTTTTTGAAACATGCGGTTGGCTTTATCTATCTCATTATTTTTTATATTTACATCAGCAATATTTTGTGCATTTTGTAATATCTTGTCTGCCTGTGTGATACCTAATTTACTTACAGAGCTTTTTTGTTCAGCATAGTTGTATAGCTTATCAGCTTTTACTTCAAAAACAGAGATTGCATCTTCATATTTTTTCAGCAGTTCTTTTTCTGTTTCATTGAGCTTCTCCTTCTGTGTATTCAGCTCAGCCGTTTCAGAATTATTATTATTATTATTATTATTATTATCTACTACAACATCCTCATTAACAACATTTTGAAGGGTGTT
>CAZVOS010000288.1:0-4831 GCA_964628845.1 uncultured Bacteroidales bacterium
CATTGTATTATTTTTTCATACTAGTAATTTTCTATCCTTATTTCTTGCGACTGTAAAAAATGATTAATATCTTAATTGAATTGAAAAAAAACACTTAATTATAATCAGCAGATTCTTTAATTTTTATTATAAAAATTTATCTGAGCAGTTCTTGTGTTTGATTTTCAAGCATCTTATACTTAATAAACAATCAATACACAGACCGATATATTATAACGGTCAATGTATAGACCGTTTATTTAGAAAGTATTTATAAAAATTTAAATTAAATTTTATCCAGTGCCTGTTTCAAATCTGCGATAATATCTTCTACATCTTCAATACCGACAGAAAACCTAACCAAGTCATCAGTAATACCTGCTTTAAGTTTGTTTTCAGCACTTACTGCTGCATGTGTCATGGATGCAGGGTGCTGTATAAGGGTTTCAACACCGCCAAGAGAGACAGCAAGAAGAGCCAGATGCACATTGTCCATTAATTTTTTACCTGATTCAAATCCGCCTTTTAATCCGAAACTCATCATTGAACCAAATCCATTCATTTGTTTTTTTCCAAGTTCATATTGTGGATGTGATTCGAGGCCTGGATACCTGAGCCATTCAATTTTTGGGTGTGATTGTAAGAATTGAGCAACTTTCATGGCATTTTCCTGAGCACGTTCAACACGTATTCCTAGAGTTTTAACACCACGTAAGACCATGAATGCTTGTGTAGGGTCCATATTACAACCCATATAAACCATGCAATGACGAATTTTCTTGTAAATTTCGGGGTCTTTAGCTACAATAACACCACCTACTATATCAGCATGTCCGTTAATAAATTTGGTAATAGAATGTAAGACTACATCGGCACCAAAATCGAGGGGTTTTTGCAGATAGGGCGAAGAAAAAGTATTGTCAACGACTAACAGTAAATTGTGTTTTTTAGCGATTTCAGCACATGCTGCTATATCGGTAATATCCATAGTAGGATTGGCAGGTGTTTCTATGTACAGAACTTTGGTATTGGGTTTTATAGCAGCAATAATGTTTTCAAGTTTGGAAGTATTTACAAATGTAGCTTCTACATTAAAACGTGAAAAATCCTGCTCTAAAACACCTCTGGCCGGTCCATAAACAGCATCGGAACTGATAATATGAGAGCCAGCTCCTAGCAATGCCATATAAACACTGCTGATAGCTGCCATCCCAGAGCTTGTTGCAATACCATCGAATCCATTTTCCAATTCAGCAATATTTTGCTCAAAAGCCCTTATGGTTGGGTTGCCAATACGGGTATAGATATAGCCGTTACTTTTGCCTGAAAAGCAATCTGCACCATGCTGGGCATTTTTAAATTTAAAGGTTGAGGTTTGATAAATAGGTACTGTAGCACTTCCGAATTCATCTTCAAATGCTCCTGCGTGAATGAGTTTGGTGTTGAAACCTTTGTCTTTTGTTTTCATTGTTTTTAATTTATGTAAGTAAATTTATTTATTTATTTAATTGTTGTCAGATATTAGAATTATTTAACATCAAAAATATTATTAATTGATTAACTAATCAAAAAATAGTTTTTTAATTAAGAAAAACTTTTTTACACACTTTATATGGCATGCCCACAATAACAGAGTTTTCATCAATGCCTGCATATTTTCTTGATTCAGGGCAGCCGAAAGAAATACTCATTTTGTTAAATTTATAACTTTGAACAAAGATATTTCCACAAACAGATAAAAAAGTATAACTATTAATAATGGGTATTTTATTAGTTTTTGACAGATATAAACGAATTAAATCCATTACTGCATGCGGTTTTATCTGAATAATATAAACATCAGGTTTTACTTCTTTTTCCATGTCCTGGTCAATTCCTAAAATAAAAGATTTTATACCAATATTGAATTTAGGAATATCATTTATAATTTGCTCTATAATATGAAGAGAAATATTACTCTCTACAGCAATATGTTCAATCAAAGAGCGATTGTTGTTTAATAAACCGAAACTTCTTTTTGAACCTAGACACGATAAATATTTGCTTTCTACCGCTACTGGTGTATTAAACGAATAATTGACCGCTTCACAAAAACGTATTGGTTTGTGTATACTTTTAATATCAGTATTTTCCAAATTTATTTTTATGCCAGTGCATTTTAAACCATATTTTTCTTTTAATAGTTCAATCATTTTAATATTCTTTTCTGATATTCATGTTTATATTGTTTTTATAATAATATTCCTTAAGCATGGAGTGAGACCTTAAAACCCAATTTTAGAAAATCTCTTGTGCCAAATCCATTTTTTATAAGTTCTAAAATTTTTTCATCATTTTTTTTAAAAGTAGAGCCGAAAATCCCTTTAATATTTTTATATAGAAATATTTCTTTATGCAAAATAGAAGAAGGACCTAACATATATATATCGCAATTATCTGAAGAAGAGTTCACAATTTTTAAAAAAGTATTATTAAAGATTGTTGTTGAAGAGAGTATTATGGCATCGGCTTTTTTTATATCTTGAGCGTTTGCTTCTTTTTGATTTATTTTTTCATCTTTTTTTAATATATCAAATATTGAAAGTTCAATATGATTTTCTTCAAATCTTTTTAGAAGTGGTTTAAAAAAACCTATCATTATTGTATTATGATATTTATTAAAATCAACAGACTCATAAATATCTTCATTTTTATCATAGGTGTTTGAATAATTTAGCAATGCATTATAATAAGCATTAAGGATGATTCTGTGGCTAATGCTAGAAATATCGGGTGTTTTTAAGTCAGTAATATTTATTTTAGTATTATTCATAAGGTTTGCACAAACGCCAATATGCCCATTTTCTAAAATTACAGCCGTATATTTTGTACCGGAAACAATTTCATTTATTGACGTTACATCAAATCCGTATTTTTTAAACAAGAATTTTATTGGCTCTGTCATAAATTTTCAATATTTTTTAATATATCTTTTAATAATTTTTTTTATCATAACTATATGTGGAATTTTCTTATGTAAAAATTTTTTGATTTATATTTAATTTTCTGAATGTAATTTCTGTCAAGTAACATATTTAAAACAGTATCATCAGCATTGTCTTTTTTTAATAATCTTTTCATGGTATCTTCTCTTATGGGGTGTACACTACAGATATTGATTATATCTTCCAGAATATTACCCGTAAAACCTGTATTACACCCTTCAAAGCCAAGAATAAGTTCTGTATTTATTCCTTTTCCTGAGAATATTTGATAAGCGTTATTTATCACACTTTCGTTAGGAGCAACTGTGTCAAAAACAGCAGGAGGTCTTGTAGGGACTGAAATATATGCTATAGATGGATTAATTTTTGAAATTAAATCAGCAGTTTTTCTTAAAGATTCACTAGAGTCATTGTACCCATTTACAAGCATTGTTTCAGTAACTAATTTTCCTTTAAATTCTTTAGTAAACTTAAATAAATTCATTAAGTGATTTTCAAAATCAAGAGATTCGCATGGACGGTTGATGGTTTTCCATATTTGTTCCTCGGCAGTATCAATTTTTAACGACACCCAGTCTAATTTTTTTAAAGCATTTCGCACATCAGAGTAATTAAGCATTGTAGCATTAGTTATTATTGCCAGAGGTATTTTAATTTTTCTTAAAAGCGTTATAGATTTACCGAGGTTAATATCTAAAGTGGGTTCTCCGTTCGAAACGAAAGTCAAATAATCGGGTTTGTCGTCTTTGCTTAATTTATTAAGATGTGATTGTACTTCTTTATAAATAATATGTGGCTCATAAAAGTTTTCTCGTATTACTAAATATTTTTTTGTTATGCCGACCTGACAATACACACAAGAATATGAACAAACTTTTCTGGATGGGATATTATTAATACCAAGACTTTTTCCTAATCTACGCGACGGTATTGGACCAAAACTTATCATTATTTCAAGTTATATTAAATATTATTTTATAAAAGCTTCTTTGCGCCTTCATATATCTCTACTATTTTAAAAACTACCACACCATGACCTGGATGCTTTTTAGGATTCCATTTTTTCATATCATTAAAGAATTCACCTTCTGTGTAATATATAGGGGTTCCTTTTAATTGATAAGCTGTATCATTGTGTGTAATAAATAAAATACTTGCTTTAGTTGTTGTTAGTATGTTCTCAAGTGTTTTATTAAAAAAGTTATTGGCGATGAGAATTGTATCCTCTTTATATAAAGAAATACAAGTGACATAAATCGAATTTGGCATACCATCTGTATTTACTGTAGTAAATATGGCAGGGCCCTTTCGGTTTTGCCAAGCATCTGAGATTATTGTTGATATTTTAATCATATAGATTCAATTAGTAGTTAATTATTTAATTAATTTTTTTTATTTCAAATACATTTTTGTTTGAATCAGTAATAAAATAAGTTCCTCCTGTATTATTTTGACGCAAGTGCACTTTATAGCCCTTTTCAATAGCTTTTTGAGCTAATATTGATGGTGTATCTGTTGCCAGACAAATATGAGAAAAAGAAGCTGTTTGAGGTGTTTTACTAACAAATAATTCAAGTTCAAAATCATTACATTTTCCAAATAAAACATTTACATTTTCTTTTATATTAAAAATCTTAGAACAATCATTCTCAGATAAAATTAAAGACCTTAATAATTCAAATTGTATAATATCTTCATAAAAAGGTTTAAGGTCTTTTTCTAAAATATGTAATCCAATATGTTTAATAATTTTTATCATTTAGTATTCAATGCCTTCTCTTGCGGGTATTCCATTGTTATAATAGTGTTTTATTTCTTTCATTTCAGTAATTAGATCTGCGGTATCGTAAAGTTCATCGGGAGCTTTA
>CAZVOS010000289.1:0-4824 GCA_964628845.1 uncultured Bacteroidales bacterium
TCCACAGTCCAATTCAACAAAAGATATAAAGGATGTGGCACCACTTCTACTTACTACTTGGGACCAGAACATGTATTATAATGAGATGTGCCCCGTAGATGCCAATGGGGATGGTGGACATGTTTATGCCGGCTGTGTGGCCACCTCGATGGCACAAGTGATGAAATATTACAATTATCCCATACAGGGCAGTGGTTCAAACAGCTATAACTCACCACCCTACGGCAACCAATCAGCCAATTTTGGCACTACTGTTTACCGCTGGACAGAAATGCCCTTATCAGTATCACAAAGCAATAGTGCTGTTGCCCAACTCTTATATCATTGTGGGGTTTCGGTAGATATGAGTTACAGTGCTGACGGTTCTTCGGCTTCTACTACAACTGCTGCTTCTGCACTAAAAAACAACTTTAAATATGCCTCCTCAGCTTCGTACAAAAGCAAATACCTGTATTCTACATCCGGCTGGAACAACTTGCTAAAAGGCAATCTTGATTTGGGACGCCCCATGATTTATTCCGGCTCACCATCGTCTGGAGCAGGACATGCATGGAACTGCGATGGCTATCAAGGTACCGATTATTTCCACATGAACTGGGGATGGAGTGGCTACTACAATGGGTTCTTTTACCTCAATGCACTCAATGCCGGAGGAGAAAATTTCGGCTATTTTCAAGGAGCTGTGGTTGACATATATCCCGGACAGAATTATCCTTACTATTGCACAGGAACAAAAACACTTACTGGCATAGTAGGCACATTTGATGATGGTAGTGGCCCTTCCAACTATCAAAACAACAGCAACTGCTCCTGGCTTATTAACCCAAGTATTACCGTAGCTAAAATAAAATTATCATTCGATATTTTTAACACCGAAAACAACAATGATGTGGTTACTGTATATGATGGAGAAACAACATCAGCACCTGTATTAGGAACTTTTTCCGGCTCAAGTATCCCTGCACTAATCACCTCCAACACAGGTAAAGTATTGGTTACTTTTGCCACAAATGCAACAGGAACAGTTTCGGGCTGGCATGCATCTTATACTTCAACCTACCCCAATTATTGCACAAATCTCACATCCATGACTGCTTTATCAGATACATTCAGCGATGGCAGTGGCAATAATACCTATAATCCTGTAACTTCTTGCCGATGGAGAATTATGCCTCCCGGAGCCAATTCTATTACGCTTTCTTTCAGCGAATTCGACATAAACCCAGCAAGTGATGTTGTTGAAATTTATGATGTGTCTTCGAGCAATGTACTCCTTACAACCTATACAGGAAGCACACTTCCACCTACAGAGACCTATAATGTATCTAAACTCATGTTATGGTTTAAAACAAACACACAAAACCCATCAGAAGGTTTTAATGCCTCATATACAGCTACAGTTTCAGGAATGGAACAAGTAGAAGATTTTGAAAACCTGTACCTGTATCCCAATCCTGCATCTGATTTTATTTATCTGGGTTTCAATAATATATCTGCCACAAAAATGTCTGTAGTTCTATTCAACTTGTCAGGGCAAACAGTTTATAAAAAGGAAATAAGCATACACCCCTCAAATAATACACTTATAATACCTGTTGGTAAGCTAAGCGATGGTGTTTACTATTTGAAGCTCACCACTGAAAAATCAAATCTGAATAAAAAAATAATTATTCAGAAGTAAGTTTAAAATTTTAAATTATTAACCTTCTTTCTATGCTAAAAAAAACCGTTCTTCTGCTCTTAACAGTACTTGTCTTCCTGAAACTATCTGCCAAAGAAATTGATTATTCAACAGCCCTTAAAGTAGCACAGAACTTTATTCTAGAAAAAGCTGCACAGAATACTTCTTTAAAAGTACAGCCCTTAGATATAAACATATTAGAAACCAGAAATATAAACAACAGTCCTTTACCTGCATTATATATTTTTGAGATTTCGGACAATGGATTCATCATTATAGCAGGCGACGACAGGGTGTACCCCATATTGGGATACTCTTTCAACCAAAAGTACAAGAAAGAAAATAAGCCCTCCCCTGCCCTATCAGCATGGCTTAAGCACTATATTGAACAAATCACATATCTCTCGAATAGCTCCATGGGCTCTCCTAAAGAGATAGAAGATATATGGAACAACTATCTTGATGAAACAACTTTAAAAAACGATGTTAAATACAACCATGTTGGGCCTTTATTATTGACCACATGGAATCAGGATAATTTTTATAATGCTTATTGTCCAGAAGACCCTAACGGGCCAGGGGGCCGTGTGTATGCCGGCTGTGTGGCTACTGCCTACGGACAGGTTATGAAATACTACAATTATCCGTCTCAGGGTTTTGGCTCGCACAGTTATTACGACTGGGACTACGGCTATCAATCGGCATCTTTTAGCAGTACCAATTATGAGTGGACACAGATGCCCAACAGCTTAAACACCTATAATAATGAAGTGGCTCAATTGCTTTACCACTGTGGTGTTGCTGTAGAAATGGGTTATTCTCCTTATGGTTCAGGAGCTGGCTCTGAGGATGTTGTTCCTGCTTTAATTAACTATTTTGGTTACAGTAATGCCGTAAATATTAAAGAAAAGGAAAATTATACCGAACAGCAATGGGTGAACATGCTCAAAGCCAATCTGGATGGATTTATGCCTCTTTATTATTCGGGTTACACCGATGAAGCTGGTCATGCTTTTGTTTTTGATGGTTATTATGACGATGTATCAGGCACTCATTTTCATATCAACTGGGGCTGGGGGGGCTATGGTGATGGCTATTTTTATGTTAACAATCTGGCTTCACCTGGCGGTTCATTTAACTACTGGCACCAAGCCATCTTTAACATTATCCCCGCTGCGAATTATCCCGAAAACTGCACAGGAACAAAAATAATTAATGGTACTGTGGGCACATTTGAAGATGGCAGTGGCATTTATGAATACCAAAATAACACCAATTGTTCCTGGCTGATAGACCCTGCCGTAAATATTGAAAACATTAAACTTAACTTCAACCGCTTTGATACAGAAGCCAATAACGATATCCTTACCATATACAACGGTGATAATACATCCAGTCCTGTTTTAGGTGTATATTCAGGAAACAATTTACCCCCAAGCATAACTTCAACAGCTAAAAAAATGCTGATTACATTTCAAACCAATGGCAGTGTTAAAGCACAGGGTTGGTCTGCTTCCTACAGTACCACCAAGCCCGTTTATTGTGATAATATCACCATAATTACTGAGCCAGCAGGAAGCTTTAATGATGGCAGTGATGCGTATCCTTATAATGCAAGCACCAATTGCCGCTGGCGTATTGAACCACCCTCAGTTTCAAATATAACCCTAGGATTTAATGAATTTAATATAAGTGCTACTGATGCTGCACTCGAAATTTACGATGTGAGTTCATCCCCTTATACGCTACTTGATACTTACTCAGGCAATCAAATACCTTCAGAAAAAACATACACTTCATCAAAAATATTACTTTGGTTTAAAACTTCTGCCCAGATGTTCGACGGCTGGTCAGCTTATTACTCATCAACACCTGCATCTGTAAAAAACAAAAATGAAAATGACACTTTTCAAGTATTTCCAAACCCATTTTCAGATTTTTTTAATATTCAATTCAATAACAGCCACTTAAAAGAAATATCTATTTATACTTATACAGGGCAAATGATACAACATATTAAAACAGTAAATAAAGAAGAAGTTATATCATTAAACAATTTTGCTCATGGTATGTATCTTTTAAAAATTGTTTCTGATAAAACAGTGTATTTCAGTAAAATAGTTAAGTATTGAAATATTTACTTAAAAAAACTTAATTCAAGCTTTCATTTTCTTTATTTTTTTGTATCTTTGCTTCTTGTCAATATTTGAAATTATTTATTAACTAAAATTTTTATCATGAAAAAACTATTATTTACAATTGTTCTTATGGTTTTTGTGTTTTCACAAATAGCAAAAGCACAATTAAACACCTATGCCTTTTCTACAATAACAGGCACCTATACTGAAATTTCAGGGGGTACTGTGGTAGGGGATGAAACATCGGACGATGAGCGTTTTGTTGACCCTGCTGCACCACTAGGAGGGTCTACAACTACAGGTGTAGGTCTGCCCATTGGTTTTACATTTAACTATGGGGGTACTGACTTTGATGTTTTTGCTATTAATGCTAACGGCTGGATTTCTTTAGGGAACTCGGCAAACACCCCAGCAGTAAATATTGCATCTTCTTCATCTTATACACCTATGGGAAGCACAACGGCTATAACACCTGAAAGTTTTGTAAGCCGAATAGCACTTTTTGCACGTGACCTTAATGCCCAAACAGGTAGTGAAATTCGTTACGTAACATTAGGCACTGCACCTAACAGGGTGTTGGTTGTTCAGTTTAAGAACTACCGTAAATATGATGCTACCGGCGACAGCTTTAATGGTCAGATACGCCTGTACGAAACAACAAATATTATAGAAATTGTTTATGGTACAATGACCAATAATGCAACAAGTACAACCTTACAAGTTGGCTTACGTGGAGCTCCTGCAACTACAGCAAGCAATTATGCTGTGCGTACAACAACCACCGACTGGAGTGCCACAACAAATGGCACAAGCGCAACATCAACGATGTCTCTATCTAATACCGTTTCCCCAGCAAGTGGTCTTACATTTAAATGGTTTATACCTAGTTGTTTTGTACCATCAAACATTTTAGTATCTAACTTAGCCACTACCTCTGCTGATATTTCTTGGACTGCCCCAACACAAGGCACACCCGCTTCTTACGAATGGAAAGTAGTTTTAGCT
>CAZVOS010000290.1:0-4821 GCA_964628845.1 uncultured Bacteroidales bacterium
GGGCCCATCTTCTAAATCATTCACATACGGATAATTACAAGATTTTTTACTGGAGACACAGGGATGATGAAATTGATTTTGTACTGAAGAAAGGAAGTAAAATTATTGGCATTGAAGTAAAAAGCGGTGCTGCACAGCGGTTATCGGGTATGAATGCTTTCAGAAAGCAATATCAGCCAGATATAACTTTTTTAATCGGAACAACAGGTCTTTCGTGGCAGGAATTTTTAAAGATGAACCCTGCTGAGCTTTTTTAATTTTCATTTTCATTGTTTCTTTCATATCAACCTAACAAAGTAGTGTTGTAAATCAAGGGAGGGTCAAATATCTTTTATCGTTAATGTCCGATAAAAAGTTTAAACTCTATTCTTATAATATTTCGGTACGCTGTACCTTAATATTCTTGATTTGATATTTTTTTTACAAATATAACGGGACGCTGTCCCTAAGTAGTTTACAAATAATTAAATAAATTATTCTTAATAAAACAACCCCATAGATGCGAAATATTTGTAAAAAAAATCAAACCGTGAAAACAGTATTAATTTTTTATAAAAAATACAATTTACTAAGTATGATAGTAATATTACTCACAATAATTAGTAAATTGTATATGGTAATCATGGGAGATTCAAATATTCTTTATATTTTTTCAACACATAATTTTGCATATCGGGCGTAACAACGGCTTTGCGGTATTTGAGACGGAAAAAATCCTGAGGATAGCGGGGTATGATGTGCACATGCACATGGGGTATTTCCTGCCCGGCTGCTTTGCCATTGTTTTGCAGTAAATTTGTGCAGGCACAGCCCAGAGATGCAATCATTTTTTCCATAATCAGAACTGTTTTAAAAAGTTCCAGTCCATTAATCTCATCCATATCAGAAAGTTTTTCGAAGTGATTTTTAGGCATAATAATCACATGTCCCGCACTGATGGGGTTAATATCGAGTATAACGAGCGTAAACTCATTTTCATAAACTTTATAAGCAGTGGCTTCGCCTGCTATTATTTTGCAGAAAATACAATCCATATCTAACATATATTTAACGGATACAGTTTAAAATTACAAAATTCTTTTATTAAGATATAACTTTTGCAAAATTATTATTGCTCGTACAATTTTATTTTACTTCTATGAAGCTATTTTACAAATATTTTCTCTGATGAAGCTTATACTCCTACTTAAATTTAATATTAAATCCCAATAAAAAATTTCGTCCTGCCTGAGGGAAGTAGCCATCTTCTATTGCTGTTAAGCCGGTAGGGGTTACTATGCCGTTATAAACCCATGCATTGGTGATGTATTTTACATCAAGGATATTATTGATAAGCAGCATAAATTCAATGGATGTGGCTTTATTTACAGACCATAAGTATGCAAATTTAATATCGTTTACCAGATAGGGTTTGAGCATGCGTTCTGCATTCGAAGTATTGTCAATGTACTGCTTGCCTACATATTTGGAAATGACGTCAACATTAAAGTTTTTGAAAGGGATAATGTTTATGTTACTTGATGCGATGTAATCGGGCGAAAAAGAGATGTTGGTATTTGTGTAGCTTATGCTGTCTGTGCCTGTCCAGTCACAGTTCTGGTCGTAAACATCATAATGTTCGGTGTATTTCTTAATTTTATTTTGGCTGTATGTAAAATTAAATTGCCATTTAAGGTAATTGGTAAAAATGATTTCTGATTCTACTTCAATACCGGCTCTGTAGCTGCCGTCAATATTTTTACGTGTATAATCGCCCACATCATTAATTTCGCCAGTCAGCACCAGTTGGTTTTTGTAGTTCATCAAATAGGCATTTATACCAGCCGAGTATTTCTGTGCATTGCGTTTATAGCCCAGCTCGTAGTTGTTAAGTGTTTCGTGTTTGGGGCGGCTTTGCGAAGATGAAGCAATGAAGTCGTCGCGTACGGGCTCTCTGTTGGCAATGCCCCAGTACGCATACAGCATGTTTTGATGATTCAGTTCGTAAGTTAAGCCGGCTTTGGGGTTGATAAAGTTAAAAACTGCATCTTGTTGGAGGTTTTCAATATTGGCATTGATAATGGCTTTACCAAGAAAGTTATAAGTAATTCTTCTGTGCTGAATATCCCCAAAAATATTTATCTTTCCTATGCTGTATTGCAGTTTGGCAAAATTATTTAAGTCGGTTTTATAAGCATCATTATCATAATAACGCTGCCCCATGGGTATATCTTTGGCTATTTCTGCCCAAATTATTTTGCCGAAGTGGTTGCCCCTGTAGATATTGTAGGCCCCACCCAGAATAGCTGTGAGATTTGAATAGCTGTTGTAATTTAAAGCGTAGGTGGTGCCATAGAACTGGTTGTCCAGCCATCTCTGGCGGATAATATCAGTACTGCTTATTGTGTCGTTGCCAATAATGACATCTGGAAGTTCATATTTTGAATATTTGTCACCGTCTTTGTATTGCTCGTAATACCCTCTTCCGTAAGTATAGTGTACAGCCGAATTAAAAGTGAAGTTTCTGTTCAGCAGTAAAGAGTAGTGTATCTGATAATGGTCTTGCTGATAATTATCTGTTTCGTTATCGTAGTATTTTATAGTGCCATCTTTGTCATAATAAAGCCCTGAGGGATTGTATGTGGGATTTGTTTCGAGTGAGTCCTTAGGTACGCCATACCATGCCTGATATGTTTTTTCCTTGCCGGAGAAGTGAATGAGTTTAACAATATTTTTCTTACCGTAATAGCCCCCTGAGAGGTAATAAGAGCTTAAATTTGTTTTTCCTCTGTCGATATAGCCATTGGAAGTGATGCGTGAAACCCTGCCATCGAAAGCCCATTTACTTTTGAGCAAGCCACTACCGAAGGATACCGTATTTTTCATGGTATTGAATGAGCCGACAGAAGTAGCCAGTTCAGCATAATTTTCCTGGTTCAGTGCATTTGTGAGCAGGTTAATTGTTCCACCGAAGGCGGCGGCACCATTGGTTGAGGAGCCCACACCCCTTTGTATCTGTAAATTTTCGACTGATGAGACGAGGTCGGGCATATTGACCCACCACACACCATGCGATTCAGAATCATTAACAGGTATGCCATTAATAGTAACATTAATGCGTGTGCCGTCGCTGCCTCTTATTTTAATACCTGTGTACCCGATACCTGCGCCGGCATCGGAACTGACAACAACAGAGGGCGTGCTGTTGAGAAGCACGGGGAGGTCTTGTCCCAGATTTATCTTTTGCACATCTTTTTTTGTTAAATTGGTAGTAGCTACGGGCGATTGTGCTGCTGTGCGTGTGGCTTTAATAATCACTTCATCGCTGAGTATGGCTTGTTGCTCTAAGTTAAAATCACATATTAAATCTCCTGTAAAGTTAATTTCCTTAACTGTGGTTTCGTATCCCATGAAGCTGCATTTAATTTTATAAACACCCTTGGATATGTTGTTGATTTCGTAGCTGCCATTTTGGTCGGAGAATACCACAATTAATGTGTTTTCGATTGAAACATGTGCAAAGGGCAGGGGATTTCCATTCTGATTGTCGGTGATTTTACCGCTGATTTTTAACTGTGCCAAAAGCATGTAAGGCACAAGGCAAGCGGTTGCCAGTGTAAGAATAGTTTTTTTCATTTGTTTGTTTTTTTAGTTTAAACTTTAAATAACAAAACCGGGGAATCATGTTATTTGAAAATTTAAAACACCTTTCCTTTCGCCGGCATTACCCGGAGCAAGTTGTAAGGGTGTGATCTCAGCCATAACGATATCTTAAAAAGATATTCAGGCACCCCGTGTACGAAAATGTACGGGGCAAATATACTGTTTTTTTACTACTAACCGACATAATCCCGATTATTTTTTTTGCCACAGAATCACAAAAACACAAAAGAACACTAAATCAGATAAATTGTTTTTATAAAGAAATTTGCGTTTTTGTGCCTGTTCTACATGCTCACTGCATCTTAATTAGTGAAATGATAATTAAAAAAACGTGGATACCATAGTATTTATATTCTTAAAGTTTTTTAGGAATTATATGTTTTTGTCGTTAAATAGTTTGATTTTTTATATTTTTGTTTCAATTATTAATTTAAATACATCAAAATGGCAACAAATTTTTTCGACACTAACAGTTATTTCATTGATGAGAAAGTAAATTTCTTTAAATTTGAAAACGCTTATAAAATATATGATGACAATGCGCGTCAGATTGGTTCTATTAAGCAGAAATTAACAGCGGGGCAGAAATTTCTTCGCTTACTGCTCAACAAAGCCATGCTGCCCTTTCTACTTGAGATAAAAGATACTGATGAAGTGTTACAGGCCTCTATATCGAGGGGTTGGACTTTTTTTATGTCTAAAATTGTTATTCACGATGCCCATGGTCATGCGATTGCGCATGTGAACCAGAAGTTCAAATTTTTCAAACCCACATTTAAAATTTTTGATGTTAATGCCAGGCAGATAGCTGAAATTACCGGTGACTGGAAAGCATGGAACTTTGTTATTAAAGATGCCAATGGCAATCAAATAGGGGTCATAACCAAGAAATGGGCAGGTGCAGTTAAAGAAATCTTTACTTCTGCCGATAAATACAATGTAAATATTGAGCCCCAATTTTCAAATAACGAAAATAAGATTGCTATTTTAGCTAGTGCTATAACGATTGATATGGTGCTGAAAGAAAGCAAATAAATTGCATTTTTTTCTTTTTTTTCTATGGGAACGTAGCTGTTATTATCTGTTTAATAGTTTTACAAAAGATATAAGCATCAATGACTGAAATTTTATAAATATCTGAAATTTAACTACTTAGGTTCTGACATGGTTCGACATGCT
>CAZVOS010000291.1:0-4795 GCA_964628845.1 uncultured Bacteroidales bacterium
TGCAAAATTAACCTGAAAGAATAACAGGATTAAACCAAGCATGCAAAGTTTTTTCATGTGTTTTGTATTTAAATGATTATTTATCGCCCGTTATTAACCATAATCTTTTTGGTAAAGCTGCCCTCGGCACATTCAACAATCACATAATAAATACCATTTGCCAGATTATGTGTTATATAATATTCTTCGGTATCAGAGGAGTTAATATGTGCTGTATAAACGAGTTTACCGAGCATATCATTTATTTTCAATGTTTTTACTGATAAATCTTCAGGTACTTTAAGTGTAAAGTACCCATTGTTGGGGTTGGGAATAATTTGAATAAGGTTTTCGGTTGATAAATACTGTTCAATTCCTGTTTCATCTTTGGATAATTTCTGATAGTTGGCTGTAAATCCGGGTTTTTTAACAGAAGCATTGGAAGTAAAATGTACAAGCATTTTACCTGAATTAGCTGTAACGGCAGCAGGAATAGTGCTTCCACTGTATGTTGCCAGCAAAGGCGCACTGGTGGTTTCGCCATTATATATTTTCACAAAGTCTACTCCTGATTCTGTATTAAATGCTGTAAATGTGAGTTTAACAGAGCCAGCTCCGCTAGGTTTAATCAACCATTTGCAATTAGAATTATGGTCATAATACTGACTGCCACTACCATCAGTAATAGTACCAGTATTTGCAGTAAGCGTAGTAGTTCCCGAGCAGAAAGCTTTCTGTGAAGTATAAGAAGCAGACCATCCTGCCTTAGTAACACTGGCATTGGAAACAAAACGCACGAGCATTTTCCCACTCGAAGCCTTAACTGCAGCAGGTGTATTTGAACCGCTATAAGTTGCTAGTAAAGGGTCGTTAGTGGTTGTACCATCATAAATATACAACTTATCATTGCCACTTTCAGTTTTAAAAGAATTAAATTTTAGTTTTACTGATACCGCATCAGGAGGGTTGATAAGCCAATAACAGTCAGAGTTATTGGAATAATCCTTACTGCCACTGCCATCAGTAATTGTAGCTGTAGCTGTTGTAAGTGTGGTGGTACCACTGCAATATGTTGTTACAGGATTACCAACATAGTTGGCACTCCATCCGGCTTTTACAGAAGAGCCATCGCTTGTAAAATGAATAAGCATCTTGCCAGATGTGGCTGTGAGTTGTTGTGGAAGGTTGGTACCGCTAAATGAACCTAATAAGGGAGCCGATGTTGTTTCACCATTATATACTTTAACAAAATCGTAATTGCTTTCGGTGTTAAAAGCTGTAAATGTTAATGTAACAGAGCCAGCATTGGTGGGTTTGATGAGCCATTTACAATCCAGATTATTGGCATAATCGTTCGAGCCGCTGCCATCAGTTACTGTGCCAGTTGTGGCTGTAAGGGTCTGCTGACCGGAACAGGTTATAGGAGTAGTTGATGGTTTGATGCCAATAATGGCACCTACATTTGAGTTAAAAGCATAAGAAGAAGGGTTCAGGGCATTCAGATAGAAATAGCCATCAGCACTGCCATTCCAGCCCCAGTTGATATGGAAGTAGTCGGTATTTTGGTAGCCATCAGCAATGAAACCGTGACCGGCTTTGGCATTGGGGTCGTAACCGCTTATAAGTACCACCCGCTGGGCATCCAGTTCGCCTCTTATTAGATTAACCCACTGTTGGTCGGTATAGGATGTTTTGTATACGTATTGCGTTGAAGAGGCATATTTAAAATTATTAACCAATGCTTTTCTGACATCAGTAGTATATGCCGATGACCCATTAGGGCCATAATCCATATTAATAGAGATACCTGCATGATACAGAAGTGTAGCTGCTGCCTGATTGTCCGATAAAAGCTTGTTGGGCATCGAAGCCCAGTCGTAGGTTGTGGCAGCAAAATTAGCTGATAATGTGCCATAAGTAGCATGAGTATATGTTTTAGAGCCCGTACCATTTGTTGGATAATTGTGGTATTTCATAACTTGCGAAAATGCAGTAGCGACACAGCCCGTAGGACATCTGCCACATCTGTTTGTACCTAAGGAAGCATCAGCAGGACATAGGGCATTATAATAACAACCTTGCGACCATGTAGTAGTTAATAAAGGAGATACGGCCAGAAGTTCTTGTGTTGATTTCTGGAAATTTGGATTTTCTAATTTTTGCCAGTCCGGATGTGTTTCATAATTGTTCATATTAACTTCCTCATCCATATACTCAATT
Organism: uncultured Bacteroidales bacterium; assembly: GCA_964628845.1. Lineage (GTDB taxonomy): Bacteria > Bacteroidota > Bacteroidia > Bacteroidales > PXBB01 > JAKIYU01. The sequence goes on from CAZVOS010000291.1 coordinate 2,200, forward strand.
ATTTGTTCAGCATATTGTTCAAATAACCAATGTACACAACAAGGCATATCCTGCATGTCAAAAAGACCTTCGGAACTGTATCCCAGAACAGCTTTTGTTCTTTCGTCGGAAGAAACAATAACAAACCCACCTTTATTCATATTAAAAATGTAAAAAACAGGCGTTTCTCTCATACTGTAAACCATTTCCGAAACAATCTGCAAATCATTTACGGTTTTGTTTGACGCACAACTTTCAACATACATATTTTTTGCGACAAGCTTGGCTCTTTGCATATTAACATGCTGGGCAAAAACATTAAACACAAAGAATACAAGAAACAGGGAAAATAAACCCTTTGCAACATTGGGACAAGATTTCATAATAATTCTTAACATAGCTTTATTATTTATTAATTAATTTGTAATACTTATTTATTTTGGTTTTAAGTTTTTTTCTTTCTGTCTGATGATGTCGAGATTTTTCATTTCCACCATATTGAAAAGATGTTCTACTTTTTCGCGTTCTGGTTTGTACCAGAGGGTTTTTCTGAAGTAATCATCCCATTTTTCATTATTAAAAATATAGCCAAGAGCAGCAAATATTTCAAACTTCATGGTTTCCAGGTCTTCTTTTGTTTTATCGGACAAATCTTCTTCGGTGAGTATATTGTAGGACAGATTCTTATACATTCTTCTTGTATCTATTATAGCAACATTATGCATTTTATTTATTTTTCCCTTATCATCTATCTGAATCAACTCAGTACTAATATTTTGTATTTCTTCTCCCGTTTCGTAATTCATCTCTGTAAAATAGTTCACCATGAACAGCAGACTGTCGTTAGCCATTGAACAATAAATCCAGTTTTTAATATCCATATCTCCTATTCTCGTTTCGAAAGGGTACAATTTATCCGTTCTGTTGCCATTTTTGTCAAAGACTGCAAGTATAGTTCTTTCGCACATGCCTCCGGCAGCACAGGGAACAATACAAGTAATTGCTGTAAAATTTTTATTTTTAAAAAGGATTCTGCCTGTGTATATGGCAATAATTTCCTCGTTGTATCTTAAATCGAAAAAATTTAAGGCCTCAGTATCTGAAAGTTCTGTCAGGTCGTTTTCGAATTTCTTAAGAAACTCATCAAAAGCAGGTGTTTGTGCTTTAATCGAAAGAGATAGCAATAAGATAAGAATTATAGCTGTAATAACTTTCATAAAAAATATTTATAAAATTTTGTGCAAATTTACAAAATTTATTCAGCAAGTGCTAAATAATATTACATCTTTGCCTCACAGCTTCATAAGCAATAACAGAAGTTGATATGGAAACATTCAATGAGTCTGTTTTTCCAAGCATAGGTATTTTTATATTCTCATCCGCTTCCTTTAGCCAAATATCAGAGAGGCCATTGGCTTCGCTTCCCATAGTAATAGCAAATGGTTTTTTATAATCAATATCCGTATAATATTTATTTGTAGATGGGGTAGCTCCATAAATACAGATATGATTTTCTTTAAGCCATTTAATAACTTCTGCTGAAGGTGCTAGGGCTATGGGCAGAAAAAATACACAGCCAGTACTTGAGCGTATCACATTGGCATTATAAACATCAACCACCTGGTCGCACACTATTACAGCATCAGCGCCACAGGCATCAGCAGTACGGAGTACAGCGCCAAGATTACCTGGTTTTTCTACGGCTTCTATCACAATAATAAATGGATTATTACTAAGTGCTATGTCTTTTAATTTATGAGCTTTAATATAAGCCAATGCGATAATACCTCCTGTGCTTTCTCTGTAAGCAAGCCCCTCAAAAACAGCTTTACTGATTTCAAGAATTGTAATTTTATCGGACAGTGCATAGAGTTTCTCAATCAGGTGTTTGTCATGGCATAAGTTCTTGCACAGAAAAACAGTTTCAAAGTCATAGTTTGATTCTATGGCTGCATTAATTTCCTTTATGCCCTCAACAATAAACAAACCTTCATTTTTTCTTTTCAGGTTATTTTTAATGAATAGTTGAAGTCGTTTGATGTGCGGGTTATTGAAACTGCTGATATAAAGATTCATAATAAATATTTTATTTACATCTTGTCAGGCACTTCGATGCCTAATAATTTTAAACCCGTTTTTAATATATCACCTACACAACAAGATAATTCTATTCTAAAATACGCTTTGGCTTTATCGCTCTCTTTTAGAACAGGGAAATCGTGATAAAACTGATTGAATTCCTTAGCCAGCTCATAAAGGTAATTGGCTATTAGGGCAGGGCTGTACAGTGTAGCTGCCTCGTTTAGAACATAAGGAAAGTCGTAAGTAAGCTTAATAAGACTTTTTACTTTTTCATCTAAAAGTATTTGAGAATAATCAAGTTCATTAATTTCAGATGATTTTGCCTTTTTCAATAAAGAATTGATACGGACATAAGAATACTGAATAAAAGGGCCTGTATTTCCATTGAAATCAATAGATTCTTCGGGATTGAAAATCATATTTTTCTTGGGGTCAACCTTTAGGATAAAATATTTAAGAGCCCCCATGGCCAGAATGTGGTAAAGTTTTTCGGCTTGGGCGTTATCAAATCCTTCGTTTTTTCCGAGTTTTTCTG
>CAZVOS010000292.1:0-4788 GCA_964628845.1 uncultured Bacteroidales bacterium
TCAATCCAAATCTGCGGGCTTACCAAATGCCTGATTAGTAATAAAACTCTCATCCGTCAGAGTTCTTAAAAATGCCAACAAGGCCTGCTTTTGCGGCGGTGTAAGCTGTGCACCCCCATCGGGTAATTTGTGCATAAGCGGATGTACATAAGGTGAATAAAGCAACTCCTCACTGTAGAAATCAACAACATCTTCTAAGGTGGCAAAACGACCATCGTGCATATAGGGTGAAGTAAGTTCTATATTACGTAGTGTGGATGCCTTGTATGCCCCAATATCCGATGGATTACCAGTTACTGCATACCTGTCGCGGGGGTCACCAAATACAGTATCCTTGGCATTATTATAAAACAAATGTGTCGTAAATAATGGATTCTGGTCACCACCATGACAATGAAAACAATCAGCACCCGATTCAGTTGTAAACAAAACAAATCCCTGTAATTCCTGAGTAGTTAACTGAATTTCTCCTCGCAAATACTTATCAAACTTAGAATCAGCAGATATCAGAGTCCTGATAAATTGTGCTATGGCTTTTCCCATATTTAAAGCTGTTATGGTATCACTGCCAAATGCTTTCTTAAACATAGGTGGATACATGGGAATGCTCTGTAACATAGCTTTTGCCCTGTTCGTATCGCTGTTCATCTCATGCGGTGCATGGATGCCCATCCATGTCAAGTCCTCAATTTTACTCACCTTACCATTCCATAATAATGTATTGGGATTCCATAATAAATTAATTAAAGGCATCATGCAATGCGGTGTGGGAATACCTGTAATGCCATATGCACGGGGCCCTCCATTTACAAAACTTTTCGACTGTAAATGACATGTAGCACACGACATCAAAGAATCAGGATGGTCTCTTCCGGCTAAACGCCCATCATAAAAAAGATAACGCCCCAGCTCAATACCCTCCACTGTCATCGGATTGTCAGCAGGAATATAAACTTGTGTCGGAAAATACAAGGGAATTTCTACCTCATAAGGTGTGGGCTTATACATCACACCATCGGGTAGGGCTTCCTCTTTTTTACATGATGTAATACATAAAATGTTTATTGATAGAATTATAACAGCTAATATTTTAATTATTTCTTTCTTTTTCATCGCAGCTTAATTGATATATTCAATTGAAAACACATCATGCCCATTTTCTTTAACCTGGAGCATGGCATCCTGATTTTCCATAATATCTCCTCCCCAAATATCATGGTTATAGGCATGCGGATTCTTAAACCAATTTTCGATATTCATAAGCAAACCTATCTCTTTGGTCTGCCCCTTTACCATAGTAAAAGAACTGCCCGGTAGCGACACCCTGAAATGATTATGTACATAAGTGGTATCTGTACCCGAATACAACTGACCTATACCCAGGTGAAAGTTAAAAGGATTGATATTTTGAGTAGGTGTTTGCCATTTCCCGTTAAGTTTTAAATAATGATAGCCACCTCCCAGAATAGTAGGCCAGAACATAAAAGATTCAGGAGGATTTACAAACATATACGAATGATTTTTCTCTTCACTTATGCCAAAGGTAAAGCTTATGGAATCGTACAATCCTGCACTTATGGTGTCATAAACAACCCATGTTAATGTAGTGGGAATATCAATATCTACATAAAACTTGTCCTGCCAGTCCTGTATTAATTTCTGAGTGCCACCCGATTTATAAAGAATAACATCCGAAATAAAATACTGAATTTCATTAACAGAATACGGATTTCCAGCTTCGTTTATGTAAATCATACTATCTTGTATTAATGTTTGCCCATCTACCTTATGTTCAAATTTAAAAACAATTTTACCTGCATTTGTTGTATCCGTATTTACAACTTCTTTTTTACAGGATAATATTGCTACTAATAAAAATACTATAATTGAAAATCTTAATGTATTCATATCTGAAATTTTAATCATAAATAGTACCTGATACGGTTACATAATTTACAGTATCCTTTGTTGTGGATGCTTGCTTATAAACTTTCCCATCTATAAGAACTCTGACAAGTATTGAAGAATTGGTATCTTTATAAGAGCCGGAAACATACACTATATCCCTCGGAAAAGCATCAAAACTATATACCCAAATATCATCAGCACTGTTGCTTATTATGGTATCCTTTACCAGTTCGTTATCTGCATTCTTATAAACCACATTAAACCCTGATATTGAACGGGTTATCTGATAAGTTACCCTTTTTGTTTCAGTCGTTTTCTCACACGATGTAAAATAAAAAACAACTGATAAACAACTCAAAATACTTATTATTTTAATATATATTTTCATAATGTATTGTTCTAAAATGTCAAAACAAGATTTACATAAAACACACGTCCTGGTTCATATATCTTTGTAACTGCATTTGCTACACGCCTGTTCAGATGTTCATAATAGGCCTTGTTGAGGATGTTATTGACACCAGCATTAAAATTCAAAAAATCATTAAATTTATAGTGCATCGAACAGTTTAAAAGATAAAAACCTGGTGTTGTGGGCTCATAGAAAGCTTCGGATACATGATTCTGAGCAGTTACAACACGTACCGATAATGCAGGCACAAACTTTTCCTTAAAAAAAGGATAAGATATATTCAAATTTGCTTCTAATGGAGGTATTTCATTTAAAGCATCATTTTGAATTTCCATCTGATAATTTTCTGTTGTGCTTATCACGTGCTTTATACTCTTCGTAACAACTGCATACGTAAATGCTGTGGACAGATTAACTTTCAGTTTCATCTCTTCAGGAGTGCCATAAGCCAGTTCAAAACCGCCTAAAGTAACATCTGCCCCATTCTCGTATTGCTTCACACCTTTTACAAACTGAGTCAATGGCATCTGTTGCGAAGGAGGTAATATTTTCCCATATATAAATGACTGCACATAAGAGCCAAATATGTTCAACTCAAAACGGCCTGCATTTTTAGTTCTGTATTTCAAGGTAAGGTCTGCCTCATTATTTGTTTCTGGTTCAAGTTGTGGATTACCCAGATAATCATAAAAATCGAAGCCCACAGGCAGTAGAATGATAAAACGTTCTAACATATCCGGACTGCGACTTACCCTCCCTAGTGAAATCCCTAATGATAAATCATCATTGAAATTTTTAGTGAGCCCCCCGCTAAAACTCATATTATGATACCGGCTTCTTGTGTCTGTATTGTTTAATAAGCTTACACCTGGCATCCCCATCAGTTTAATCGTATCACAATAGCCAGTGTTATTGTCATAACGCACCGCCAATATCAAATCAAAACGCCCAATTTGTTTAAAATATTCAGTATATAGAGCTGTATTCTCTATCACAGCATCATTCCATAATATTTCGGTTTTTACAGGCAGCATGGGTTGCATTATCATGTTTTTATACCTCACCCCATATTTTTCTCTGATTTGATAATCAACACCCAACAACAAATTGCCTGAAAAAAGATTCAGGAAGCTCTCCGCCTTAGCTCCTGTAGTTATTGCTGTGACATCCGAAACCGCCACCACAGTATCTGAAATAGGTCTGTTCTTATTATCCATAATATGATGCACATACGATTGATAGCCCTTCAGACAAATGGATTTTAGCACCTCTTTTCGTGGATTATACTTATATTCGACATATGTCAGAATTGAATTATCATCTGTCTCGTCCATAGGTAATGCAGGAAATAATACTTCATGATGGGCCTGCGACACCCCAAATAAAAATTCATACTTATCCTTATAATTACCACCTACTTTAGCAGAATAATTATACTTTTTAAAAGCAGATTTAAAATAATCTCCATTCCCATCCTGATAATTACCATAATTCCACCTGTTGCCACTCAACTTAAAAAAAACATATTTATTAGCCCCGCTTATACTCAGATGCTCCTTATGTCCATTCCAGTTACTCTCGTAAGCCCTAATACCTTTAACATGAACTTGGGCTGTATCGTAAAACTTGGATTGTTTCATTACTAAATTAACCGTACCTCCCAAAGATGCACCATAACGCAGCGCAAAAGGTCCTTTATATACCTCAAGCCGTTCAATATCTTCTGCATCCACTCTCGATGTGGCAGGATCCATCCTGTTCGGGCAACCACCCTCTACTTGCTGGGCACCATTTATCAATACATTTATCTGACTGTATTTAAAACCCCTGATGACAGGATCAATATTAGCCCCCCCTTTTCTGATACCTGATACATTCGGCATACGCCTCATCAAATCGCCTATATCCCTAACAGCCATATTTTCAAATTCTCTTTCAAGCATTATATCTGATAAGAAGGGTTTTTGTACTAAATAAGTATCATATATCACTGTCTCTGGCAATTTAATAGGACCAAGCGGTTTTAAAAAAACCATCACATCATTAACAATACCTGGTATTATGCTAAGGGATTGAGTAAACTTCTCAAATAAAGGATGTTCAAAACTAATGTCAATACTATTTTTTTCCTTAACCTTTACAGAAAAGAAACCTAATGTATCAGTCAGTGCATTAATTTTTACATGAGCAAAACTCACTTTAACATCTGCAACTGGCTCCTGTGTTTTTATATTGAAAACCTGTCCCTTAATTTCTATTTCCTGTGATTTTACATTTACTATGAAAATATTAAAAATAAAAAATAAAATTAAAAATTTAATACAATTCATTATACCCTCTTTCATATCTATGATAATAATTTATTCTTACAAATTTAATATTTTTTTTGAACTTATGTATATCAATTAATTTTATATTTCCTTAAATCCGCAAGGATTTAATTTGAAGCAAATTTAAACTTCTTTTTT
>CAZVOS010000293.1:0-4747 GCA_964628845.1 uncultured Bacteroidales bacterium
GCTTGACGTTGCAGTCGTTACGAGAAAAGGTTCTTTTATGGCTGATAACAACATCTTTTTGAAGAATGGATTTCAAATAGTTGACAATGCAAAACCAGACTTTGAACTATTGGTTTTAAAATTTGATAAGAATTCGAAAAATCCCTGTTTTAAACCTAACTTGAATGAAAAATATAAACAAATAAAATGACAAGTCAACAAAACTGAAAATATTATGGATAACAGATTTATTGATGCACCCACAATTACCATTGTTAATGACACATGTAATAAATGTGGTCTTTGTTCAATGATTTGCCCCATCAGGGTTTTTAGTTATAAAAAAGGCGAAGTTCCCGAGATCCAAAATGAATTTGAATGCGTATTGTGCGGACAATGCCTTTGTGTTTGCCCCACCAATTCAATAAACCATAGTGGTTTCGACAAATCAAACTTCAGAAGCATAAACAATAATCCTTCATCAGATGTTGATTTTGCTTTTAAATTGCTATCACAAAGACGGTCTTTGAGGAATTATAAAACTGAAATTCCTTCAAAAGAATTATTAACAAAAATCATTGATATAGCAGGATATGCGCCTAGTAGTCCGCATCACAGGGTAGGTTGGGTGCGGAATGCTGTGGTTGTTACCGGCTACGACAACATGAAAATTGTTTCAGATATAACGGCTGAATATATCGAAAGAATGATTAAGACCCTGGGTACATGGTTTATAAAATGGGCAGCTAAATATGATGAAAGAGCGAAAGCAGCTTTAGGTGTTATCCCTACTTTTCAATTTGCATCAGACGCCTATAAAACGGGCAACGATATAATTACCTACAATGCCCCGGCTGCCATTTTCCTTCATGCACCCGTAAAATCATCTACGCCCCAAATAGATTGTGATGCCGCTTGCTTACAGATACAATTATATGCTGAAGCAAATGGACTCGGAACTTGCTGGAATGGTTTTCTTCAGGGGGCCGCTTCTGGTGACCATTTAAAAGGATTTAAAAAACTAGAGAATTTCTTAAAAATTCCTAAAGGTCATAAGTGCTATGCAGCTATGACAATAGGCTTCCCCTCTGTAAAATTGCACAGCATACCAGAGAGAAAAACAGATATTACCTGGATTTAAAATTATAGAAAAATGCAGACGAATGGAGACTTTAATAAAAATCGAGGGACTTAAAAAAAAATATGGGGAATTCACAGCCGTAGATGGCATCAGTTTCGACATCTACCGAAATGAAATATTTGGCCTTTTAGGCCCAAACGGAGCTGGAAAAACAACTACAATTTCAATGATTTGTGGATTATTGCCCGTGTCTGATGGAGAAATCTCTTTTACAAATGGTATTGCTAAAGACCGAAAAACAATCATTGGTTATTGCCCTCAGGAAAACATTTTTTACCCAAAATTGACCTGTCTGGAACAATTACTTTTTATGGGGCAAATGTATGGATTACCATTAAAAAAAGTTAAATCAGGTGCTGTTGAACTATTGAATCTTTTAGGATTGACAGATAAAACGCATGTGAGAGCCAGTAAGTTATCGGGTGGCATGAAACGAAGACTTAATATTTGCCTTGCACTGATTCACGACCCTGAAATACTCATTCTTGACGAACCTGAGGCAGGTTTAGACCCACAAAGCAGAATTCTTGTACGCAGCTTTATTAAAGCTTACAGCAAAAATAAAACGGTCATCCTGACTACGCATAACATGGATGAAGCTGAACGCTTATCGGATAGAGTTGCGATAATTGATAATGGGAAATTACTCATGCTCGATACTCCTGAAAACCTTAAACAAACTGTTGGGGAGGGTGATATTCTTGAACTGGTTTTGGAACGCAGTAATGAAAATGCGATTAAAGATTTTTTAGAAAATATTAAACTTCTAAACATGGGTTTGAAAGTAAATGCTGATGTTGTGTTCATTAAGCATTCAAAAATTATTGAAAAAATACCTGAGATTAAAAGTATTGCTGAAAAAAACGGATTAAAAATCACCGAAATAAAACTTCGCAAAAATACCCTCGAAGATGTATTTATTCACTTAACAGGAAGAAATCTAAGACAATGAAAACCATAAACATCATTTCTAAATGTCTTAAAGAGCAAATACGTAGCTACTGGATACTTTTGCTTACTTTATCCATGGGCCCTTTTTTTATTTTCGTATATTTCCTTATTATGGAATCATCACAAATTCAATATACCGTTTTGATTGCCAATAAAGATAAGGGGGTTTTTATTAATGAACAAAACTTTAATTATGGTAATGCCCTGATAGAGTACTTCAAAAGTTTTAAAACCGATACCATCAACATTCCCCTTAAAGTGAATGAAGTAACTGATATAACAAGGGGCATCGAAAGTCTGAAAAACAAAAAAGCTGATGCTTTGATTATCATTGATACTTCGTTTTCTCAATCAATACATAAACGAAATTCAGTTGACAGCACTTCTGTTGTTCATGTTGAATTCGTTGGCGATCTGACCAATACCAATTATCTAATCAGTGCTGTATGGGCAAACGAAATAATTAATGAATTTGCCATGTATTCAACAAATACAAAAAAGATAGTTGCCCTGAAAGAAACGGCATTAGGCACATCGGCAACTGCAAGCGGTTTTGATATGATTGTTCCTGGTATTCTTATTGTCTCATTAATAATGCTGATGTTTACGGCAAGTATTGCTTTTGTATCCGAAGTTGAAAACAAAACCATAATGCGTTTGAAATTGTCAAAACTTACTGCTTTTGAGTTCCTTACAGGCATTAGTTGTGTGCAGTTGCTCGTTGGGATAGTTACAGTCTTAATTACATTATTCACTGCAATACTGCTTGGTTTTAAATATGAAGGTTCATTGCTTATTATGATTGCCATTGCCTGCTTGACAGGTTTATCAATTATTGCATTCAGTCTGATAATTGCAGCGATAACCAAATCAGCTAATGAGGTGCTGGTTGTCGGTAATTTTCCTATGTTCTTATTTATGTTCTTTACAGGTGCTGCTTTTCCGTTAAAAGGCGATGCCTTGTTTACAATAGCTGGTTATCCTATTAATATACAAGGATTAATGACCCCTACACATGCTATTTCTGCTTTAAACAAAACACTGATAATGAATATGAACGTATCAAGTATTATCCCTGAAATGATTTCGATTATCGTTTTAACCATACTTTATTTCTTAATTGGAGGAATTATTTTTAAACAGAGGCATTTAAAACTTACGTAAATTGCAAAGAGAGTAAGGACTGTTGTTGTTTTTTTATCGAAACCTATGAGAATAGAAAAAATTACCGAAAACAAGAAGAGGTTTCTCGACCTGCTGCTATTGGCTGATGAGCAGGAGGATATGATTGACAGGTATTTGCCTGATGGGAATTTGTTTGCTTTATACGACTGTGATTTGAAAAGCGTTTGAGTTGTAGTGCAGGTAAACAGCGAAACATGCGAATTGAAAAACATAGCAACATACGAAAAATATCAAGGCAAAGGCTACGCTAGGGCATTGATAAATTTTATTTCTGATTTCTATAAAAACGACTACAAAACTATGCTTGTTGGTACAGGTGAAACCCCAATGATATTGTCGTTTTATGAAAGTTGCGGATTTGAAATATCGCACCGGGTAAAAAACTTTTTTACAGATAATTACGCTCACCCTATGTTCGATGGCGATATACAACTGGTTGATATGATTTATCTTAAAAAAGATTTATAAACACCTGCTGTGCAGGGTTGATTTTTAAACATTATATTGATTAGTGGAAAAAAGATAAAAAAAATAAAAAATATTTGGAAACTATAAACTATTTTCGTTTCTTTGTACAAATTTTTTATTATGTTATACTATGCTGAAAAAAACATTTCTAAACGGAAATCGAGGAGCATAATGCTCATTATTGGTATTGCCGTTCTTATTACATTAGTAATTGTGATTACCGGTATTGTTACTTACCAAAAACGCACCATGAATGCCCACGCGTCGGCAGGCGGGCCGGGGCGTATTATCGTTCAATCCTTTACGGCGGGTAACAGTTACCCCGCTTTATCTATAGATATGCAAGAAGATTTTGCTGATAGAATCACGACCATAAATGGTATTCAGAAATCAATATCTTCAAAAGTTTTGTTTTTTGAAATAGCCCCACCCCCTTACCCAAACAATCCACCGGAACTATTACTTACAGGTATATGCCCCGGTTATGAGAAATCATTTGTGGGCTCAATTATAAATGAAATAAAATGTATTAGCGGAACAGAAATGCTGAGCATTGATAATAAAATGGAAGCTGTTTTGGGATTTAAAGCATGGGAATACCTCCAAAAAAAAGAAAATACCGCTATTGCATCTGGAGATTCAATCAGCATTTTAAACCAAACTCTTAGGGTAAAAGGTATTCTGGAAAAGTCAAATGACCAGGTGGTTAATAACGCTGTTATAATTCCTTTGACCGTAGCACAAAGGATACTTGATAAAAAGGGCTTTGTTTCGTCGGTTATTCTTTATGCAGAGCGTGTTGATAATAAAGATGCCATAATTGATGACATAAAAGGGCTGCATGATAAAATTACGGTAATTACTTCCGAAACCATTGCCAGAAATGCTTCGAAAGGGATTAAACTTTTCGAACAATTGATTAATGGCATTACCATAGTGATTATTATTTCGTCCATTATACTTATCAGCTCCATTATGTCGGTAACCATTAAAGAACGCACATCAGAGCTTGGTGTGTTAAGG